>CANQUO010000146.1 GCA_947627085.1 uncultured Oscillospiraceae bacterium | reverse complement strand
CCCTTCACGGGGTCAACAAGCGCGTCCATGACGGCCTTGATGGCCTCGTTGTGGGTGGGCATGGGGATGTCGGCCTTCACATCGTCGCGGCCCGGGACCTTGTGGGTGAGGCGCCCGTCAATGCCGATGCGCTCGCAAAGGCCCTTGGCGTAGACGTCGCCGGACTCAGAGTCCATGAGCTGATACTTGAGGGACGAGGAGCCCGCGTTGATAACAAGAATTTTCATTTTTCGTACTCCCTTGTAAATTTATTGGCGAGGGTTTAAAATACATATATCTATTTTAATACAGCTTTTCCAATCAGGCAATAGGGAAAATGAAAAAAAGACTGGCCCACCCCCTACACCCCCTCCCGGAGGGAGGGGCAGAAAGGAATAATTTATGAAAATAACCGGCGTCATATGCGAATATAACCCCTTCCACTCGGGACACGAATATCAGCTTGCCGCCGCGAGAGAGGTCTCCGGGGCGGACGCGGTGGTGTGCGTCATGGGCGGCAACTTCGTCCAGCGGGGCGAGCCCGCCGTCATAAATAAGCACGCCCGGGCCCGGATGGCCGCGAGGTGCGGGGCGGACCTGGTAGCTGAGCTCCCCGTCCCCTGGGCCATTGCCTCGGCCGAGCGCTTCGCCGGCGGCGGCGTGGCGCTCCTTACCGCCATGGGCGCTGACTGCATAGCCTTCGGCGCGGAGGACCCGGACATCGGCGCCCTTAGTCGCGTGGCGGAGACGCTTTTGACGGACAGTGCCCGTCAGCTCACATCGAAGCACCTTCTGGCCGGTCTCTCCTACGCCGCCGCCAGGGAGCGGGCGGTGAGGGAGCTTACGGGAGATGAGGCTGATATCCTCAAAAAGCCCAACAACATACTGGCCGTGGAGTACTTGAAAGCCATCCTCCGAAAGGGCTCGGATATTGTCCCCGTGGCCATACCCCGCTTCGGCCCGGGCCACGACGGCGGTGAGGAGGCCGGTATGGCCTCGGCATCGCGCATACGGGAGCTTTTATACTCAGGCGGCGACCTGTCCCAATTCATGCCGGAGCCGGCCCTTGATGTACTGCGGGAGGAGCTGGACGCGGGCCGATGCCCCGTCCGGCCCGGCGCCCTGGAGCAGGCCGAGCTTTATAAGCTCCGGACAATGAGCTATGAGGAGCTGGCGGCCCTCCCCGACTGCACCGAGGGGCTGGAGCGCCGGCTCATGAGGGCCATCCGGTCCGAGGCGACCCTGGATGGGGTCCTGGCGGCGGTCAAGACAAAGCGCTATGCCCTCTCCCGCCTTCGCCGGACACTGCTGGCGGCCCTTTTGGGCGTGGAGGCCCGCCACCAGCTGGGCACGCCCCCCTATATACGGGTTCTGGCCATCGGAAAGCGCGGCCGGGAGGCCTTAAGGCAGATAAAGGCCGACTCCGAGCTTCCCATAATAACAAAGCCCGCCGCCGCGCGGCTCCTGCCGCCGGAGGCATTTGAGATATTCGCCCTGGAGGCCGCGGCGGGAGATATCTACTCGCTGGCCTACCCCTCCCCCGGGGCCAGACTGCCCGGCGGGGACTGGGTCCATACACCGGCGGTGGAAGGGCAAATGGGCGATTGATTTTTATATCCGGATATGATAAAGTAATAGTATGCACGCTTTTAAAAAAATACCGTATGAGGGGTATGCAGATGAAAAAGTGGTTACAGCGGCTCCTGCCGATACTTATGATAATCGTCGTATGCGCGGCCGCGGTGTCCATAGGGTCGGGATACTACAACTTCATCTCCCGGAGGATATACGAGGACAGCACCGCGCACCTGGGGGAGGTATACAGCCAGGTCAACCGGTCCTTCGGCTCTTTTGTGGAGACGAACTGGGGACTTTTGCGCAGCTGGGGCGAGTATATCGACCTGTCCGGCGGGGCCGACAGCGGCGGTATCCCGGACTACATACGCCAAAAGCAGGAGCATTGGGGCTTTTCCGACTTCTATTTCGTGAGCTCCGAGGGCGAGGCCCAAAATTTGGATGGTGAGAGCGTCACCATGGCCTTTGAGGGCTACCGGGAGAGGATGTTTTCCGAGGGCAAGCCGGTCATGTCCGGCGAGAAGTCGCCCACCGGGCAGGAGGTGACCGTGTTCGCCATGCCCGTGGAGCACGGCGTCTACAAGGGCGCCGGCTACGACGCCATAGCCCTGAGCTACACAAACGAGGACATGGCGAGCTCCCTCAACGTGGACGCCTTTGACGGCGCGGCCAGGTGCTTCGTCATACATACCGACGGCCGGGTGCTCCTGTCCACCCAGTCCGGCGGGAGCGTGTTCGCCAACTATCTCACATATCTGAATGCCGCCTCGGACCTTACGGATGAGGAGCTCCGGGCCATGAGCTCGGACTGGGCCTCCCACACCGACGGGCTCATACGGTGCGACATAAACGGCGTGAGCTGCTGCATACTCTACCGGAGCGTGGGGTATCAGGACTACGTCCTTTTGGCGGTGGTGCCCCAGAGCGCGGTCAGCGCGGGATTTTTGTCCGTGCGGAATATAACCCTCTACGTGCTGGCGGCCATATTCCTCCTTTTGGGCGCGACGATAATCACCTTAGTCGTCCTGCGCAGCCGCCGCCAGACCATGGAGAGCCGCAGGGAGGTAAAATACAGGGAGCTCATGTTCGACGCTTTGTCCGGGAGCCTTGACGACATATTCCTCATGCTGGACGTGGAGAAGGGCACCGTTGACTACCTGAGCCCCAACGTGACAAGGCTCCTGGGCATAAATGTGGAGGACGCCAGGCGCGACATACGCGTCATGGGCAAGTGCGCCATCGACGGCGACGTGATAATACCCATGGAGGAGCTCCAGGCAATACCCAGGGGAGGCAGTATATACCGGGAGTGCGAGTACATGCACCAGGGCACCGGCGAGCGCCGGTGGTACAGGCTGACCGTGTACCACACGGGGATCAACGACGTGAGGAAGGACATATTCGTCATGTCCGACCGGACATACGAGCGGCAGATGAACCGGAATCTTCAGGAGGCGCTGGACGCGGCCAAGAGCGCGAACGAGGCCAAGTCCAACTTCCTCAGCAACATGTCCCACGACATACGCACGCCCATGAACGCCATCGTGGGCTTCTCGGTGCTGCTGGAGAAGGACGCCGACAAGCCGGACAAGGTCCGGGAGTACACCCGCAAGATAACCGCCTCCAGCCACCATCTGCTGAGCCTCATAAACGACGTTCTGGACATGAGCAAGATAGAGAGCGGCAAGACGTCCCTCAACGTGGACGTGTTCATCCTGCCTGAGCTTTTGGCGGAGCTCAACATCATACTCATGCCCCAGGCCAAGGCCAAAAAGCAGACCTTCACCACACACCTCAGGGGCGCGCCGCCGGAGGAGCTCATCGGCGACAAGCTCAGGCTAAATCAGATACTTATTAATCTCCTGTCCAACGCCATAAAATACACCCCCGTGGGCGGGAATATAGATTTCACCGTGGCGGAGCTCCCCTCCCCCACGCCCCAGTACGTGAAGCTCCGCTTCACCGTAAAGGACGACGGCATAGGCATGAGCGAGGAGTTCCAAAAGCAGGTGTTCGCCCCATTCAGCCGGGAGGTGAGCTCCCTGACCAGCAAGATTCAGGGCACGGGCCTGGGCATGGCCATCACCAAAAATCTCGTGGACCTGATGGGCGGCATAATAACAGTGGAGAGCGCCCTGGGCCAGGGGTCCACCTTCACGGTGGAGCTGTCCTTCGCCCTTCCGGAGGAGCGGGCCGAGGCCCTCGGCTCCCGGCACAGGGTGACCCATATGCTTGTGGCCGACGACGAGGAGGACATCTGCCTCGACATCCGCGAGGCCATGCGGGACACCGGCGTCAGGGTGGAGACCGTCACCGGCGGCGAGGAGGCCGTGAGGCTGGCCGTGACAGCCCATGAAAACGGCGACGACTTCAACGTAATACTTCTGGACTGGAAAATGCCGGGGATGAACGGCGTGGAGACCGCCAGGCGCATACGCGAGCGCATAGGCGCCGACGTGCCCATATTGGTGCTCACCTCCTACGACTGGGCGGACATAGAGGCCGAGGCCCGGGAGGCTGGGATAAACGCCTTTATGCCCAAACCCTTCTTCGTCTCCGTGTTCTGGCAGACGGTGGACCCGCTGCTTGCGGAAAGCGCCCCGCAGTTAGCGGTGCCCGAGGCCCAGGGCAAGAGCGTCCTTGACGGTATGCTCTTCCTGGTGGCCGAGGACAACGAGCTCAACGCCGAGATACTTACCGAGATGCTGGCCATGGAGGGCGCGGCCTGCGAGGTGGCCACGAACGGCAAGGAGGCCCTGGATATGTTCGAGGCCTCCGTCCCCGGCCGGTACGACATGATACTAATGGACGTGCAGATGCCGGTGATGAACGGATACGAGGCCACCAGGGCCATAAGATCGAGCTCCCATCCGTCGGCAAAGACCATACCCATCGTGGCCATGACCGCCAACACCTTCGCCGAGGACGTAAAGCGGGCCCTGGAGGCCGGAATGGACGGGCACCTGGCCAAGCCCATCGACATGGACGCCGTCCGGGAGGTCATAGGGCGGATAATGCGGAAAACCGGAGCTGAGGATAAAGGAGACGGGCAATGAGGAAGCTTTTTGTACTTACACTGACAGTGGCGTTACTGCTGACCTCCTGCGCCTCCGGCGGCGGGGACGGGCTTACCGTCATGGGCAAAAAGAGCGACATGGAAAAAAGCTATATGAAGGCCATATTTGAGCGCTATGAGCGCGATACCGGCAAAAAGCTCAGGCTCGTGTCCATAGAGGACGGGGATTTTGAGGCCGAGGCCCGGGAGAGCCTGGACTCCGGCGAGGGGCCGGACATCCTGCTCCACTTCCACAACTCGGACCTCACCGGCTTTGACGTGGAGGAGAATTTCGTCTATCTGAACGACCGGCCCTGGGTCGGGGAGCTCACGGACAGCGCCCTGGCCTACTGCCTTGACAGCGAGGGGAACCTGCTGGGACTGCCATTTTGGGAGAGCTCCGTCTCCGGGTGCTACTACAACAGGACCATCCTTGACAGCCTGGGCCTACGGCCCGCCACCACCCAGGCGGAGTTCGACATGCTCTGTAAGGCCCTGGCGGAGGTGGGCTACACGCCCATCTGCTGGCCGGGGGACGGCTGCTCCTGGATGCCCCAGTTCGCCCTGGACCCGATCTTTGCCGACGACCCAAAGCTCCTTCAGGACATAAACGGCAACGCCGTGACCTACTCCGACATAACCGAGGTCCTGGACATGGCCCGGTGGATAGATAACGCCGCCGGGAGCGGCTG
>CANQUO010000145.1 GCA_947627085.1 uncultured Oscillospiraceae bacterium | reverse complement strand
GCCTCCGTCCCGCCGGCGCCGGCGTGGAAGCTCAAAATGGCGTTGGAGCTGTCGTACTCCCCGGACAGCATGGTGGCAAGGCGGGTGGTCTCCAGGTCCGTGGAGAAGGAGCCGTACTCCGCCTCCAGCTCCGGAAGTAGGGACAGGTCGTCCTCCTCGATGGCCATGTCGCAAAGCGTGGTAAGGTCGTCGTAGCGACCCTCCATTTTGGCGAAGCTGTCGCGTTTGTTTTTGAGCTGCTTGAGCCTCTGGAGGACCTTCTGGGAGTTTTTCTGGTCGTTCCAGAAACCGTCGGCCTCGGACTCCTTTTGGAGCCTGTCTATCTCCGCGGCCACCTCGTCAAGCTTCAGCGCCCTTCTTACGGTCTCCAGCTGGGGCTTCAACGCCCCTATCTTTGTCTTATAGTCCTCGTATTCAACTATCATTTCAAATCATTCCTTCTTAAGTATGTACGTCCTCCCCGCCCGGGCGGGGAGCTCTACCTTTCCGAATGTCCCTTCTCCTCGCCGCCGAATATGAGGTCGTCAATATCCGGCTTGGGGACCGGTCTTTCACGTTTATCTTCCATATCCTTACCCCCTCGAAAATGATATACATATCATCTTATGAGGGTAGGCGGGGTTCTATTCATGCTGAATTTGCATGAATGTCTACGGCCTTTGGAGAGTGACGGCAACGACCTCCGGGTTATTGAAAATTCGCGGGAGCGGTATGGGTCCCGCGGCGGTGCCGCCGATGCCGCGGGATACCAGCATCTGAGTACCGCCCTGCTCATATATCCCGGCGGTCCAGGTGGGAAAGAGCCCCTGGCCCGGGGCCACGAGGCCGTCGGTAAAGGGAAGCCGCACCAGCCCCCCGTGGGCGTGGCCGCAGAGCACCGCGTCAACTCCCAGCTCCGACCACATGTCAAGCTCCGTATCCCGGTGGGCAAGCATCAGCACGTACTTGCCGGGGTGAGCCTCGTTTATCTCCTCCACCACCTTCGCGGGCGGCTTCTGATCTCTCAGGCCGTTTGGGTCGTCGACTCCGGCAATTACGATGTAATCGTCCCCCCGGCCGTAGGTGACGAACTCGTTTCTCAGCACCGTGACGCCGTACTCCCGGAGTATGGAGAAAAGCTCCCTTGCCCAGCCCGCGGCCCACTCGTGGTTGCCGGAGACGTAGTAGACCGGCGCTATTTTCACGATAGCCGGTATGAATTCCCGGACCCAGGGCTCCTGCTCCGACCGCTCCCCGTCCACAAGGTCCCCGGTGACGCAGATGATGTCGGGCTTGGCCTCCCGAATGGCGGCTATGGGCTTGTCGTTGTTTTTTCCGAAGGTGGCGGCGTGGACGTCGGACAGGTGGACTATCCGAAGGCCCTCAAGGCTCTCCGGGAGCCGGGCATCGCCCAGGGTAAATTCCTCCGTCACTATTCGGGTGTTGCCGTCGATGATGATGACTGCGGCTATAAGCGCCAGTATCAGCAGTATCCAGGGCCATCTCCGGCGCTTGCGGGTCGTTTTGCTCATGCTATGCTTCCTTGTCACGGACGTATGGGTGCTTCACATTGGGGTCCGCCGTCTGGCGGAAGTCCACCTCGAACCTGTCGATGGATTTTATGAGGGCGGACAGGGACTTAAAGCCGTAGTTGCGGCAGTCGAAGTCCGGCTTCTTCTTCATTATGAGATTCCCGAGCTCCCCCATGTACACGGCGTCCTCCCCGTCCGTCAGGTCCGCCACCGACTGGGCGATGAGGCGTATGAGGGACTTGGGTATGCGGCTGTCCGGCTTGTCGGCGCTCCTTGCGCGCCTGTCCCGGGACTGGTGGACCTCCTCGGTCTGAACGGTCTCGTCGGGCTTATTTATGTTCTCGATGTAGATAAACTTGTCGCAGGCCGCCCGGAAGGGCTCCGGCGTCTTGCGCTCGCCTATACCGAACACGGTCATGCCCGCCTCCCGCAGGCGTATGGCCAGGCGCGTAAAGTCCGAGTCAGACGAGACGAGCACGAATCCCTCCACCTTCTCGGTGTAGAGTATGTCCATGGCGTCGATTATCATGGCCGAGTCCGTGGAGTTTTTCCCGGTGGTGTAGCTGTACTGCTGGATGGGCGTCACCGCGTTTTCCAGAAGGGAGTTTTTCCATCCGGCGATGTAGGGCCCCGTCCAGTCCCCGTATATCCGCTTTATTGTCGGCGTGCCGTAAATGGCCACCTCCTGCATGATGCCGCCCAGCGTGCCCCGGGGCACGTTGTCCGCGTCGATGAGCACCGCCAGGCGCTTGTTCATGGAGTAATCAGGTACTATCGGCAATCCGCCGCCTCCTTTCAAAGTATGGTCTTTGTGCTTTGCGATTTTGATACAAACAGAAAAAACCTTTACATCCAATTACAGTCCTCATAAACTGCCTAACGCATATGATATTTCGGCAGCTCTCCCGTAAATTTCCCGGCAAACGTCCGTGCGCCAAAAAGCGAACTCTATCAATGCTTTCCTATTCTCCGACTTTGTAATCAGATATTCTTTATATCCATATAGGCTGCGTGCAAGCTGGAACAGGTAGACATACGGCATTGCCGTCAAATCTCTTTTTGAAAGCGGGAAATATTTTAAATATTCCCTGACATACAAAATCAAATCTGTGATGTCAAAACGGGTTCTTTCGAGGCACGTTCCGGACGATTGCATATATGACCGCATAATTTCCCATACTGCAGGCAGAGAAGCGGCGGAAGAAAAATCAATGATCGCTTTTATCCTTTCTTCGTCACAGATGAGTTGACAAGCCGAGTAATCCCCATGCGTCGGCGTATATGTGATTCCGATGTAGTACGGCTTTAATTTCTCAATATAACAACTTAACTCTTTCTTAAAGATAAGGTCTTTGTATATTTTTTCATAATTTGGATCTGATTTGTTTTCTTCCAAAACATCCAAAAATTTGCTACATTTTCGCGAATACTCTTTCGCAGAAAAACGATCGACCCATTCCTGATTCATATCCGTTTTCATCGGATAGTCTTTCAGATACCGATGCATCATTCCAAGATACTTCGCACTTTCTAAAAGAAGCGGATGCGGTAAACGATTCTGATATGTATTTCCTGTTATAAACTCCTGAATGCTTATCACATGTCCATTGACCATAACGCCATTCTTCCCACCCGTTGTTCTCAAGAAGCGGGCAACAGGAAGCTCTTTTGAGGACAAAAAGGAAACAAGTTCAGCTTCTCTCTCAACATCTGAAAGCGTGAATTGGCTTTGATACTCTTTTAAAAAGAAATCACCTTCCGTACAATGAATTTTGAAACAGTTAGCTGTTCCAAATTCCAGAGAATGATTTTCGATAAGATGAAGCCCGTATTCAGCCATTAGAATATCCCGCATTTTTTCCATACTCAAAACTGACTTTTCAAGCGCCATAATACCCCTCCACAGCAAAAGCGCACTTTTCAATTTTTCCTCTGACTTGTATCAAGTTCCGCAAGCTCATATCAATCAGGATAATTATAACACATGGAACCCACACTTTCAACCCCGAAGCTGTCAAAGGACACGGCAAAATGCGGCCTTTGATTCGGACTGTTGACAAACTCCTCTCCTTCTGCTATAATCTCCCTATCAAAACCGGAGGTGAAAGGATGATTTCTTATCTCGCTTAACAAAAAAGGCGCGTTAAAGGGGCATTTTGTGTCCTTTGCGCCGTAAGCGGGAAGGAAAATCTGTCCGTTCACTCTCATGGGCCGAAAAGCGCCTTTTTATGAGCTGTGGGTTTCTTTCCCGCGGCTCATTTTTGATTGGAGGCGTTAATATGCTTATCGACGTAACAAATTTTACATTTGCCTACCCCGGAAGTCACGACAACATATTTGAAAACGTGAGCTTTCGCCTAAATTCCGACTGGCGTCTCGGCTTCACCGGCCGCAACGGCCGGGGAAAGACCACCTTTCTGCGGTGCCTTGCCGGGGAGCTTTCGTACTCCGGCGCTATTTCCGCCCCGGGGCTTCGCTTCAGGCTCTTTCCCGTGCCGGTGTCCCGCCCGGAGCTGACGGTCATGGAGGCGCTGAGCTCGGCCCTCCCGGAGCTTGAGGAGTGGCGGCTTTTAAGGGAGCTCGGAAGGCTTGGCATCGGGGAGGACATGATCTCCCGGCGGTTTTCCACCCTCTCCGGCGGGGAGCGGACAAGGGCGGCCCTGGCGGCGCTTTTTGCCGGGGAGGACGTCTATCCACTCATCGACGAGCCCACAAACCACCTGGACATGGAGGCCCGGGAGCTTGTGGGGGATTACCTTTCGCGAAAGCGTGGCTTCATCCTGGTAAGCCACGACAGGGCGCTTTTGGACAGGTGCACGGACCACACCCTCAGCATAAACCGCTCGGACATCGAGGTCACCCGGGGGTCCTTTTCCGTGTGGTGGGAGAATAAGAGGCGGCGGTACGAGTGGGAAAAAGCCGAAAACGAGAAGCTTATGGGCGAGATAGGCCGCCTGTCCGAGGCCGCCCGAGCCCATTCCGGGTGGGCCGACAGGGCCGAGCGGGCAAAGTACGTCTCCCACACCGACAAGGCCGACATGAAGCACGGCTGGGCCCCGAAGCAGGCCGCCAAGGCCGCCAAACAGGAGCGCCGGGCCAAGGCAATCGAGGAGCGCCGGGAGCGGGCGGCGGAGGAGAAGTCGAAGCTCCTCCACAATATCGAGCGGGACGAGGAGCTGAAGCTCTCCCCCCTGACCCCCCGCCCGGGACGGCTCGTCTCCCTCCGGGACGTGTCGGTGGACTTCGGGGACGGGCCCGTGTGCCAAAACGTGACCTTTGAGCTCCAGCCCGGCGACCGGGCGGCCCTGACGGGACCCAACGGGTGCGGAAAGACCAGCATTTTGAGGCTTATCTTGGGCGACAGCGTGCCGTTTTCCGGTGAGCTCCGGGTGGCGTCGGGGCTGAAAGTCTCATACGTGAGCCAGGATACCTCCGATCTTCGCGGGAGCCTGCGGGCCTACGCCGAGGGCTTCGACATCGACAGGTCCATTTTCCAGTCCATTTTGCGCAAGCTGGGCTTTGAGCGGGTCCAGTTTGAAAAGCCCCTGGAGGACTGGTCTCAGGGCCAGAAAAAGAAGGTCCTTCTGGCCCGGAGCCTCTGCGAATCCGCCCACCTCTACGTGTGGGACGAGCCCTTGAATTACGTGGACGTCATATCCCGCATGCAGATAGAGGACCTCCTCACAAAATACCGCCCCACCATGCTGTTCGTAGAGCACGACCGGGCGTTTGCGGAGAACGTGGGGACGAAGGTTGTGAGGATGGGGGTGGGGAAAAGTTAAGGAACAGCCTCCCCTTGCTAAAGGGGAGGACAGCCGCGTAGCGGCAGGAGAGGTTATGCAGGACGTGGCCGCCCACCGGGGGGTGGGTGGGAATG
>CANQUO010000144.1 GCA_947627085.1 uncultured Oscillospiraceae bacterium | reverse complement strand
ACGGCTCCGGCACTTGGGCCCCGTCCATACGCTATCACGAGGGGATGTTTTATGTGTTCATACCCCTTCCCGACGAGGGCATACTTGTGGCAAGGTCCGCCGACCCCTACGGGGAATTTAAGCTCAATCTTCTCTGCAAGTCCCTGGGGTGGGAGGACCCCTGTCCCCTGTGGGACGACGACGGGCGGGCCTACATGGTATTTGCCTACGCCAAGAGCCGCGCCGGGATACGCGACAGGCTCTCGGTGGTGGAGATAGACCCGGACTGCCGTGGGCTTTTAGGCGAGCCCAGGGTCATATTTGACGGCGTCCAGATGGCCCCGGGCACCGAGGGGCCGAAGTTTTACAAATATAAGGACTGGTACTATATCCTCGCCCCCTCCGGCGGCGTGGCCGTGGGGTGGCAGTCGGCCTTCCGCTCCCACAGCGTCTGGGGGCCCTATGAGTACAAGATAGTCATGCACCAGGGCGACTCCCCCGTCAACGGCCCCCACCAGGGCGGATGGGTCACCGCTCCCGACGGCCGGGACTGGTTCGTGCACTTCCAGGACGTCTACGAGCTGGGACGCATAACACACCTCCAGCCCATGTGCTTTCACATGGACTGGCCCTTCATCGGCCGGGACACAAACGCCGACGGCATCGGTGAGCCGGTGGAGGATTGGGACATGCCGGCGGAGGGTATGCCGGAGTATGAGATCGCCCAGTCCGACGAATTTAAAAACGGCCTTCCGGGCATCCAGTGGCAGTGGCAGGCAAACCCCGACGGTAAATTTGTGCTCCCCCACCCCGGCCCCGGCCTGCGCCTTGCCTGCCTTCCCAACGATAGGCGCGAAAACCTCCTCTGGTACGCCCCCAACGCCATGACCCAGATACCCCAGCACCCCGCCCTGTCGGCGGTGACAAGGGTGGAGCTGTCGGAAAATGGCGAGACGGGCGATATGGCCTCCATCGGCGTCATCGGCCACTCCTACGGGTATCTCGGTATAAAGCGCACGGAAAACGGCCGCGCTCTTGCCCTCTACCGCGGCGAGGTCACGGAAAAATACTTCGAGGGCGAGGCAAATGAGCAATTGATCGCCACCGTGGACCTCACGGCCAAATCGGTCTTACTCCGGCTGGATATCCGCGCGGATAAGACCTACGCCTTCTCCTGGTCCGTTGACGGCCAGCGCTTTGACCCCATCGGCGACAGCTGCCCCCTGACCCGGGCCACCTGGACCGGCGCCAAGCTGTGCCTCTGGTCCTGCAACCGGGAAAATAACCCCTCCGGCGGCTACGGCTCCTTCGACTTTATCCACATCAATGGCGAAGAATGATATAAATGATATAAAAATTTAGAAAAAATACAGAAACATATATTACGATTATCGCGCGGGTCAAAAGCCCGCGCGATTTTATCTTTTTCGGAGGACGTTATGAAAAGAAAGATACTCTCCGCCATTTTGTTACTCACCCTCACCCTCTCCGCCTGTCAAAAGGACGGCGGGAAGGCGGATACTCTCACCGGCCAGGCCGGGAGTGGGGACTTTCAGAAGAATATGCACCAGTCCACCACAAATAATTTACGTTATGTTTGTGAGACCGAGGACGGGATTTATTTTCAGGACTTCGATGTTTATGCCTACTATCTCGAAAAAGAGACAAAACGTGTGACGATCCTCTGCGGCAAACCCGACTGCGAACATTGTGACGAAACGTGCGACGCATGGTTCTACACCAAGTGCCTCTGGACCTATGGCGAAAAAATATACTTCTCCAACTCCGACTATATTAAAATAAACGGAAATTGGGTGGATCATGGCAATCGGCTTTACTCCGTCGACCCGGATGGGGCAAACCGCGCGGTCGTTCAAAATTTAGATTTCGTCCCCAGCGGCAACACAGAGCGGGAACGCACGGACCCGATCATGCACCGTGGCATTACGTATTTTACTTACAGTGGGATTCTCTATGCCCTCCCTCTTGGCGGCGACATCGAGGACGCTGAAAAGATATGGGGCGAGGAGCTTGAGGCGGACCCATCGCACAGCCTGATTTTCAACCAGCTGCATTATACGCTCTGGGCCGACAGGGACTACATTTACTTTATGGTCAATATGCCGCAATCGGACGGTACGAATAGGGACACCTTGTTTGCCTATGACGCCAACACCAAGGAGGTTTCTCAGGTTTGGGAGACGCCCACCGCCGACGAGGTAGGAAAGTGGGAGACTACCGGCGTATCCGTCAGCCAGTGGTACATCACGGACGGATACATCTATTTCTACTTATCTGGCAACGGCTTTTGGCGGAGCAATTTGGAGAACGGTACGACGGAAAAGCTTACTGACATCACTGAAAAGCCATCCGCAGGTAGCGCCATATTTACTGACGACTATCTGTTTATCATGAATGACACGCCCGAGAACACAGATTCCTTCGCGTCTTACGGCACGCGTCGCGCCGGCGGGGATACCGTCTATGTTTACGGCATGGACGGAAAATTGATCAAAGAGCTGTCTTTGAAGGCGTTGTATGGCAAGGTGGATACGCTCAAGCATTGTGAGCTTGCTTTCAGTACCGGGAGCGACATCTATTTTATCGCCGACGCGGGTACGCAAGGCGGCTTAGTAAATGGAACGGTTCCACATTATCGCAACCTGATCCTCTGCTCCGTCAACATCGACACCGGCGAGATCACACAGATATACAACTGGCAATAAGGAGGACGCCGCATGAAAGCATCAAAAAGACTCTTCGCCGCGCTACTCGCGTCGCTTCTCACGCTCTCCCTCGCCGCCTGCAATAAAGACAGCGGCGGGAAGGTGGATATTCCCTCTACACAAACCGCAAGTAGCGACTTCCAAAAAAATATGCACCAATCCACAATACGGGATTTCCGTTATTTTTGTGAGACTGAGGACGAAATTTACGCTCAGGACACCTATGGCGTTTGGGTCTATTACATAGAGAAATCCACGAAGAAAATCACGATACTCTGCGCTAAACCCGAGTGTGAACACAGCGACAACACTTGCAATGCCTATTTCGTCACCCAGAGCATCTGGTTTTATGACGGGGTGCTTTATTTCAATAATAGTGACTATGTGGAAGAAAACGGGACATACGTCAATCGCGGCAACCGCATTTATAGCGTAAAGCCTGACGGCACGGAGCGCCGGGCCGTGCAGGACCTGGAGTTTACCCCCGGCGGCAATACCTCCGGCAAAACGGTGAGGCCCATCTTCCATCGGGGCGTCACCTACTTCCCATACAGCGGCGTCCTTTACGCCTTGCCCCTGGGCGGCGACATAAATGAGGCGGTAAAAATATGGGGCGACGAGATTGTGGACAACGGGACTCATTTTGGCAACCTCAACGAGCTTGGTTACACGCTTTGGGCTGACGGGGATATAATCTACTTCATGGTTAACCTGCCCCAGTCAAACGGCACCTATAAAGATACGCTTTTCGCCTATGATACCAACACCAAAGAGGTCACTCAGGTTTGGCAGACCCCGGACGGGGAAACCGTCGGCCTGTGGGAGACCGCGGGCGTATCCGTCAGTCAGTGGTACATTTTGAATGGGACCATCTATTTCTACCTATCCGGCAACGACTTCTGGAAAACCGACCTCACCACCGGCGAGACAGTGAAGCTGGCTGCCACTCACGAAAAAACGACTTACGGCAGCGCAATTTTCTCCGATGATTACCTATGCCTCATAAACGACGAACCCGAAAACAGCAACAGTATAGAAACCTATGGCTCAACTTTGAATCACACCGGCGGGGACACCATCTACGTCTATGGTTTGGACGGTACATTTATCGAAGAGCTGTCCTTGAAGTCCCTCTATGATGAGTTTGAAGCGCTTAAACACTGTGCTTTGGCCTTTTGCTCTGGCGATGACATCTATTTCATTGCCGATGCCAGCACTAAAAAGTGGACAGACGGTTCCGCTCAAACGCAGTGGAATCAAATTCTCTGTTGCATCAACATTGAGAGTGGCGAGATAACGCAAATTTATAACTGGGATTAAGGAAACCAACATCATGAGAACTATAAAACGACTCTTTGCCGCGCTGCTCGCGTCGCTTCTCACGCTCTCCCTCGCCGCCTGCAATAAGGGCGGCGGCAGGGAGGTGAATATTCCTGCCAATCAAAACGTGAGCGACGATTTTCAGAAAAATATGCACCAGTCCCAAAGCGGCGACCTGGACGGAATTTGCGAGACCCGTGAGGGCTTCTATTTTAACTGCGACCTGGGCCCGGGGCTCAAATTCAGGCTCTACTACCTGGACAAGGCCGCCCAAAAGGTCACCGTCCTGTGCGCCAAGCCCGACTGCGGACACACGGGCCCCGACACCTGCAACGCCCTTGTGGACGCCATGGGCCTTTGGACAGACGGAGCGCGGCTCTATTACGCCCAAACGGTGAAAGGCGCGGGCAAGCGCGTCTACTCCGAGGAGCTCAACGGCACGGGGCGCCGGGAAGTCATGAGTTTGGGAGAGGCGGCCTACGACAGGCCCATCTGTCACCGGGGAGAGGTCTATTTCGTCTCCGGCGGCAACCTGTACGCCGTAAAGCTGGGCGGGGACCTCAAGGACGCGCGGCGTATTTGGGGGCGGGACAACGCCTCCGAAACCCCGGACGTAGGCTACGCGGCTTACGACCCCGATGAGCCCCATTATACCCTCTGGGCCGACGGGGACACCCTCTACTTTATGGTCAACGTCACTGGGGAGGACGGCACGCAGAAAGACACCCTCTTTTCCTGCCCCCTGGACGGCGGCGAGGCGAAAAATGTCTGGGAGACGCCGGATAAAGAGACCGTGGGCGAGTGGGAGACCACCGGCGTCCTCGTGAGCCAGTGGTACATCGCCGATGGGACCATCTACTTCTACCTCTCCGGGGGCGATTTCTGGCGCTCGGACCTCGCCACCGGCGAGACGGTGAAGCTGGCGGACACCCATAAAAAGGCCCTCTACGGTAGCGCCATTTTTTCCGATAACTTTCTGTGCCTTTTAAACGACCGCCCCATGACAAACCCCTTTGACGGGACCCTCATGGCGGGCGTCTCCTTCCACGAGGGCGGGGACACCGTCTTCGTCTACGATTTGGAGGGAACGCTTTTAAAGGAGCTGTCCCTGAACCCCCTGATGGAAAAGCTGGGGAATATCAACGGCTTCACCCTCCTCTTCTGCGACGGTGATAACCTCTACTTCAACGTTGACGCCGGCCATATGTCCGAGGAAATAAACGGCGTCAGCCAAAAGGTTCAAAACAATATCCTCTGCCGCGTGAACATCGGCACCGGCGAGATACAACAGATTTACAACTGGCAATAAGGAGGAAAATATGAAAAACAGATTTCTTGCCACCCTACTTGCGGCGGCACTCACCTTTTCCCTGACCGCTTGCA
>CANQUO010000143.1 GCA_947627085.1 uncultured Oscillospiraceae bacterium | reverse complement strand
GACACAGCTGTGCTTTGTGTATGTGGGCGAGGGAGCGGTGGATTTTTTGAAATTTGAGCTGGAGGGCGACGGATGAAGATAACAGGGATAAAAATTAACGGTCTTACGGAGCCTCTTGGCTACGACCTTTCCCACGTCACCGTAAGCTTTCGCGTGGAGGAGACGGAGAGCAAAAAAAGCGCGCGAAGCGCCGTTATTATCGCGAGGGACCCGGAATATCGGGACATTATCGCCGAAAGGGAGGGAGCGCTTTCCTGCTCCGGTGTCACCTTTGACCTGACGCTCGCGCCCAGAACGCGGTATTTCGTAAAGGTGTCCGTCACCGGCGACCGGGGGGACAGCGATAGCGGCGAGAGCTTTTTTGAGACGGGTAAGTTAGGCGAAAAATGGGCCGGGAAGTGGATCGGCCAGGGGGAGGGAGATACCTTCCACCCGGAATTTGAAAAAAGCTTTTCCCTCGCTCAAAAGCCGGCTTCCGCGAGGCTCTACATCACGGGTCTGGGGCTTTTTGAGGCGGAGATCAACGGAAATAAAGTGGGTGAGGACCGGCTTGCTCCCTTTTTCAACGACTATAACGAGGCCGTACAGGTCTGTGCCTACGACGTGACGGAGTTCCTGGCGTCGGAGAACAGGATATCCGTAAAGCTGGGAAACGGCTGGTATAAGGGCAGGCTGGGCTACGAGGGGGCCAGCGCGGTGTACGGCGACAGCTTTGCCCTGATCGCCGAGCTCCGCGCGGTTTATGCGGACGGGAGCGAGGAGATCGTCGCAACAGACGAGAGCTGGACTTATCGGCCCTCGCAGATCACCTTCTCCGACATATACGACGGAGAGGTAATCGACAGGACTGTATCGGAGGAGAGCGTCCATGCGCGTATTTTGGCGCTTGACAAGCGCCTCATTGACCGCATGAGTCCGCCGCTGACAGAGGAGACAGAGCTTCCGGTACGCGAAATCATCCACACCCCCGCCGGTGAGACGGTACTGGACTTCGGGCAAAATTTCTCGGGTTTTGTGCGCTTTCACGCGGATTTTTCCCGGGGAACGAAAATCGCCCTCACCCACGGAGAGATACTTCAAAACGGCAATTTCTACAACGACAACTACCGCACGGCCAAGGTGCGGGTGGAGTACATATCCGGCGGCATCGATGAGTGGGTGAGCCCAACGTTTACCTACATGGGCTTCCGCTATGTGAAGGTGGAGGGTTGGCCGGGAGAGCTCCGAGCCGAGGATTTCAAGGGCGTGGTGATTCACTCGGAGATGGAGCGCACGGGGTATCTCAGAACCGGCCACAAGGGAGTAAACCGCCTTGTGGAAAACGCCCTCTGGGGGCTTCGGTCTAATTTCGTTGACATGCCCACGGACTGCCCGCAGCGGGATGAGCGCCTTGGCTGGACGGGGGACGCCCAGGTCTTCGCCCCCACGGCCAGCTTCTTCATGGATACACGGGTCTTTTACCGAAAATTCCTGTGGGACCTGCGGACCGACCAAGTGAAGCACGGCGGCGCCGTGGCGGCGTACATTCCAAACTTCGGAGGCGCGCCGGAGGGGGCGGCGGCCTGGGCGGACGCGGCATCGTTTATTCCTGACACCGTCTATGAGACTTTTGCCGACGAGGGACTTTTGCGGGAGCAGTACCCCCTCATGCGCGACTGGGTGGACTGGATGACCAGGTGCGACACTCAGCGTCACGGGCGGCAGACTTATCTTTATGATTGCAACTTCACCTTCGGCGACTGGCTGGCCATGGACGGCGTAACGGACCAGAGCATGAAGGGCGGCACCGAGGACGGCTATGTGGGGAGCGTCTACTACTACGCCTCCACGGTAAAGACCGCGAGGGCCGCGCGGATGCTGGGGTATACCGGGGACGCGGAGAAATACGAAAAGCTTGCGGAGAATATCAAAAACGCCATTTTGAATGAGTATTTCACCCCGTCGGGGAGACTCGCCGTCACCACTCAGGCTGGGTACATAACGGCCTTGAAATTCGGCCTTTACCGGGACAAGGCGGCCCTTATCCGGGGGCTGAGAGCGAGGCTGAAGCTGGACGGGTACCGCATCAAGTGCGGATTTGTGGGAGCGCCGCTCCTCTGTGAGACGCTGGCCGAGAACGGCATGGGGGATATAGCCCTTCATATGTTCCTCTCCCACGGCTTCCCCAGCTGGCTCCACTGCGTGGATCTGGGGGCAACCACCATCTGGGAGCGGTGGAACTCGGTGCTGGACGACGGCTCCATATCCGGCACGGGCATGAACTCCCTCAACCACTACGCCTACGGCTCCGTCATAAATTACGCCGTCCGGTATCTGGCGGGGCTCCGCCCGACGGCTCCGGGGTACAAAAAGGCGGTCATAGAGCCCACCGTTGACGCGAGACTGGGGCACATGGAGTGTGAATACCTCTCCCCCTACGGCAAGTACGGTGTGAGCTGGAAGATAGGAGATAACGGGGAAATCGCTGTACACGTCACAGTACCATTTGACTGCGAGGCCACGCTCAAGCTCCCGGAGAGGGAGGAAGAGACGCTTCTGGCGGGGGAACATGAGATCGTTTACCGCCCGAAGAGGGATTACCGCTGTATCTATACCTGGGAGTCGCTTTTAGGAGACGTGGCAGCGGACCCGTCGGCGGTGGAGGCTGTGCGGGGCGTTAGTCCCGGCCTCGCCTCTATGGCGGAGAGCGGAGATGTGGAAAATCTCGGCCTCACGCTTCGTGAGCTTCGGGAGATGCCCTGGTTCGGCTTCGGGCCGGAGGAGATGGACAAGGTTGCGGACGTGCTATTTAAGCATGAATATAAAAAGGAGGACTAACGCCATGATCGATTTAAGAGCGCGGCCCTTTAATTTAAACGACGAGCAGGTGAGATGGGTGGAGGATACGCTTTCCTCCATGACAATCCGTGAGAAGGTGGGGCAGGTATTTTGCCCCATGGGGTATGCCAGCGACGACTCATCCCTCCACCACACGGTGGCGGAGCTGGGCGTCGGCGGCATGATGTACCGCCCCGGCGCGGCGGCGGAAATTCAGAGCACCCACCGGCGGATACAGGAGATGGCGAAGATACCGCTTTTGCTGGCCGCCAACACCGAGTGCGGCGGAAACGGCCTTGCCTTCGAGGGCGTGAGCTTCGGCGCGCCAATGGCTGTGGCGGCAACGGGCGATCCGGAGTACGCCTATAGGATGGGCAAGGTGGCCTGCTCCGAGGGGGCGGCAATGGGCCTTAACTGGTCCTTCGCGCCCATCGTGGACATCGACATGGAGTTCCATAACCCCATCACCAACACCAGGACCTTCGGCTCGGATGTGGAGCGGGTCATCGCCTGCGGCAGCCGGTACATGGACGCCGCCGACGAGGAAAATGTGGCCGTGTCCATAAAGCACTTCCCCGGCGACGGCGTGGACGAACGGGACCAGCACATTTTGACAAGCGTCAACTCCCTGACGGCGGATAGGTGGATGGAGACCTACGGCAAGGTGTACAAGACTCTCATCGACAAGGGCGCCAAAACCGTGATGGTAGGCCACATCGCACAGCCGGCGTGGGCGAAAAAGCTAGACCCCGACGCCACAAGGCGTGAGGCCCTCCTTCCCGCCACCCTAAGTCCCATTATTTTACAGGGGCTTTTGCGGGGAGAATTGGGCTTCAACGGCCTCATCTCCACCGACGCCACGCCAATGGTGGGCTTCACCTCCGCCATGCCCCGCCATATAGCCGTACCCGCCGCCATAGAGGCCGGGTGCGACATGATACTTTTCAATAAGAACTTAGACGAGGACTACCAGTACCTTCTGGAGGGCGTGGAGACGGGCCTTGTGTCGGAAAAGCACCTTGACGAGGCTGTGACGAGGATTTTGGCCACGAAGGCGTCCTTGGGCTTGCCCGAAAAGAAGGCCGCCGGGACGATCGTGCCCGGGCCCGAGGCCCTGTCCATTGTTGGCTGTGAGGAGCACAAGCGCTGGGCCGCCGAGTGCGCGGACAAATCCGTGACGCTGGTGCGGGACACCCAGAACCTCCTGCCCGTCTCACCCAAAAGGTATAAAAGGGTCTACCTCAACGTCATTCAGAAGAGCACAGACCCCTTAGACCCGCTGGTACAGCAGTGGAGGGAGCTTTTTGAAAAAGAGGGCTTTGAGGTCACGGTCCGGGACCGGAGGACCACCATCGAGCCGGCGGACTTTTCAAATCCCAACCCCTCCCCAGAAAAGCAGGCCATGCTATACGAGATGTACCGTAGCGTGGAGGAGATGAAGCGCAGCTACGACCTCTACGTATACGTGTGCAACATGCAAAACGCCTCCAACAACACCACCTTGCGCCTTAACTGGAACGTGACCTTTGGCCTTGGGGACGACGCGCCGTGGCTGACGAGTGAAATTCCCGTGCTCATGATCTCCACCGCCTGCCCCTATCACCTCTTTGACGCGCCAATGGTGGAGACGTACATAAACGCCTACGCCAATACGCCGGTCATAGCCCATGCTGTCATGGATAAGCTCATGGGCAGGAGCGAATTTAAGGGCCAGAGCCCCATCGACCCGCTGTGCGGGAAGGACTACATATGAAAAGGGCAGATGTACTTACGAGACTTGGCTTCTCCGTGCCGGAGGCGGCGAAAATACGGGTCATAGTGGATACCGACGCCAAGAACGAGGCCGACGACCAGTACGCCATCGCCCACTTTCTCCTGTCCCCCACCATGGACATAAAAGCCGTCACCGCCGCGCATTTCGAGAATAAGGCCGGGGACGGGGAGAGCATGGAGCGGAGCTTTGCGGAGATTGAAAAGCTTCTTGAGCTCATGGAGATAGAGGACGTACCGGCCCTGAAGGGGCAGAGAGGTCCCGGAGACGCTGAGCTCTCCGACGGGGTAAAATTCATAATCGACGAGGCCCGAAAGGACGACCACCGGCCACTCTATGTGGCGGTGCTGGGGGCGGCCACGAACTTAGCGGCGGCCCTCCGTGTAGCACTGGACATCGGGGAGAGGATAACCGCCGTGTGGAACGGGGGAGGGCCCTACCCCGTGGGGAGGCCGGAATTTAACGTCATGCAGGACCCGGAGGCCGCGCGGACGCTGCTTGAAAGCTCCGCCCAAGTGTGGCAAATTCCTCAGGACGTGTACGCCTCCTTTGAGGTGACGCTTGCCGAGCTCTTCTCCCGCGTCCGGCCCTGCGGGAGGATAGGCGAATATCTCGCCCGGCAGCTTGAGGAGGACAATTTACGGGAATTTAATCCGGCTTTCCTCCTCCGTGCCGGGGAGAACTGGACGCTGGGGGACAACGCCACGGTGGCGGCGCTGCTCATGAGCCGCTTCCGGGGCAACTGGTACACAAGGCCCGCGCCGAAAATAAACGGCGGGCTCACATATGAGGACGACCCGGAGGGCAAGGAGATAAGGGTCTACACCTCC
>CANQUO010000142.1 GCA_947627085.1 uncultured Oscillospiraceae bacterium | reverse complement strand
GCTTTGTGAGAGCACCCAGCCTGCTGCCCTGCCCTCCCGCGAGCAGCATGGCTATGAACGGTTTTTTGTTTACCACAGTTGACCCTCCTTGTATGGATATTTAATTATTTGATAATATTGAAAAGCCCGGAGGCTTTTATGACCTCAGTTCAGGTTCCAGACCTCCTCGGCGTACTCCCTGATGGTGCGGTCGGAGGAGAATATACCGGAGCAGGCGGTGTTGTGGACGGACTTTTTGTACCACTCCCGCTTGTCGGCGTGGAGGTTCTCAAGCCTGTGCCAGGCGTCCACGTAGGGCTGGAAGTCCTTGAGGACATAAAACTCGTCGTTGGAGTTCATGAGGTTGGAGTACACGCTGTCGAAGCCGCCGGAGAGCTTGGCGTAGGTGCCGTCGGTGAGCTGGTCCACCACGCGGCGGAGCCTGGGGTTGGCGTCGTACTCGCCCCTGGCGAAGTAGCTCCAGCTGCGCTTGAGCTCCGCGATCTCCTCGGTCTTAAGGCCGAATATCTCGGCGTTCTCGATCCCGACCTGCTCCACGATCTCCACATTGGCGCCGTCCAGGGTGCCAAGGGTGATGGCGCCGTTCATCATGAACTTCATGCAGCCGGTGCCGGAGGCCTCCATCCCGGCGGTGGATATCTGCTCGGAGATGTCGGCCGCGGGGTAGATGAGCTGGCCGTTGGAGACGGAGAAGTTGGGTATGAACACGACCCTTATCCTGCCACGGACCCTGGGGTCTGTGTTGATGACGTCCGCCACGGAGTTTACGAGCCTTATGGTGTTCTTGGCGAATTCGTAGCCCTGGGCGGCCTTTCCGGCGAAGATAAAGGTGGTGGGCCTCACCTCGAAATTGGGGTCCTCAAGGATGTGGTTGTAGAGGTCCATTATCTTGAAGAGGTTAAGAAGCTGGCGCTTGTAGGCGTGGAAGCGCTTGACCTGGATGTCGAATATGGAGTCGGCGTCCACGATTATGCCGGTGGTGTCCTTTATATATTTGGCCAGTATCTGCTTGTTGCGGGCCTTGGACTTTGCGGCCTTGTCAAGGAAGGCGGGGTCGTTTTCAAATTCCTTGAGCTTTGAAAGCTCCATGGCGTCGGTGTACCACTTATCGCCGATGGCCTCGGTGATGAGGGCGGCGTAGGTGGGGTTGGCCTGGGCCAGAAAACGCCGGTGGGTGACGCCGTTCGTCTTGTTGTTGAATTTCTCCGGCGTCAGCGTGTAGAAGTCCTTGAGAACGTCGTGCTTTAGTATCTCCGTGTGGAGGGCGGCGACGCCGTTGACGGCGTGGCCGGCGATGATGCTCAGGTTCGCCATCCGGACCTGTCCGCCCCAGAGTATGGCGGTGTTCATCAGAAGCTCCTGGTTGTTCACGCGGCTCTTGGCGAAGGACTCCCGATAGCGGCGGTCGATCTCCTCCACGAAGTCGTATACCCGGGGCAGGAGCTGGCGGAACATGTCTATGGGCCACTTCTCCAGCGCCTCGGGGAGGATGGTGTGGTTGGTGTAGGAGATGGACTTTGAGACTATCTCCCAGGCGGTATCCCAGTCAAGGCCCTCCTCGTCTATAAGGAGCCTCAAGAGCTCCGGGGCGCACAGGGCCGGGTGGGTGTCGTTGGTGTGGATGGCTATGAGCTCCGGGAAGCGCTTCCAGGCGTGCTTGCCATACTCGTGCTTATAGTACCGGAGGATGGATTTGAGCCCCGCGGCCACGAACATGTACTCCTGCTTTAAACGCAGGACCTTGCCGGGGTCGGCGTTGTCGTTGGGGTAGAGGACGCTCGTTATGGCCTCCACGTCGGAGCGGAATTTCATGGCCCCGGCGTAGTCGCCCCGGTTGAAGGCGTCCATATTGAAGTTCTGCTTGGCCGGCTCGGCGCTCCACAGCCGCAGGTTATTCACAAGCTTCCCGCCGTAGCCCACCACGGGCACGTCGTAGGGGACGGCAAGTATCTCCTCGCCGCCTGTCCACTCATAGCTCATGGAGTTGCCGGAATATTTGTGCACCACCGTGCCTCCGAAGCGCACCAGCACCGCCTCCTCCGGCCTCTCTATCTCCCAGGGGTAGCCGCCCTCAAGCCAGTTGTCCGGGTCCTCCACCTGACAGCCGTTGACTATGCGCTGGTGGAAAAGGCCGTAGCGGTAGCGTATGCCGTTGCCCTGGCCGATATAGCCCAGGCTTGCCAGGGAGTCGATGAAGCAGGCGGCCAGACGCCCCAGACCTCCGTTGCCAAGGCCCGCGTCCTCCTCCTCGGCGGCCAGCTCCGCGATGGTGACGCCGTAATCGGCAAGTCCCTCCTCCACCACGTCGCGTGTGCCGAAGTTCATGATATAGTTTTCCAGAAGCTTGCCCATCAAAAACTCCATGGAGAAGTAGTAGACGCGCTTCTTCTCCTCCTGACGGGTGGTGTCAGCCAACACCCGGACGTTCCGGGCTTCGGAGGCGATGAGCTTGGCCAGGGTGTTGTACTTGAGCTTTGGCTCTAACTTTGCGAAGGTCTTGCCGTAATTGGCGATGGCGGCGGCCTCCAGCTGTCTTGTGAAATCCTTTTTGTCCTTGAACATATGAGTCTCCTTGAATGAATTTTTACCTTTTTGGCTCCCCTTTTTAAAGGGGAGCTGTCCGGGCACAGCCCGGACTGAGGGGTCCTACCTATCTGGCTCCCTCTTCTGGGGGAGCTGCCGAGCGAAGCGAGACTGAAGGGGCCTCCCCCGAGTCCGCTCCGCACCTTTTTGGCTCCCCCTCTGGGGGAGCTGTCGAGAGAAGCGAGACTGAAGGGGCCTCCCCAGGTCTGCTCCGCACCTTTTTGGCTCCCCCTCCGGGGGAGCTGTCGAGCGAAGCGAGACTGAAGGGGCCTCCCCAGGTCTGCTCCGCACCTTTTCTCCCCTTGCGGGACCTTGGGCTTTTGCCCTCTATTTACGCCTTTTTGGGCGGTAAACGCTTGAGAACAAGTCCGCCGATGGGCGGGGTGCGGACCACCACGGAGTATTTTTTGCCGTGGGCTGGTATCTTCTCGGCCTCCATTGGCTCGGAGTTTATCCTGCCCGAGCCGCCGAAGCGCTGGTCGTCGGAGTTGAATATCTCCGTATACGTGCCCTTCCTCGGCACGCCCACGCGAAACTCGTCGTAGGTCTCCGGCACGAAGCTAAGTAAGCACACAAGATCGTCCGTGGGCTTTTTGCCGTGGCGCAGGAAGGTGAGTATGGACTGTTTCGCGTCGTCCGCGTCCAGCCACTCAAAGCCGTCCCAGGTGTAGTTATACTGGTAAAGCGCCTTCTCGCTTGTGAAGAGGTGATTGAGCTCCTTTATGTACTGCTGGTGCTTGCGGTGGGCGTCGTAGTCGAGGAGGAACCACTGAAGCCCCTCGTAATAGCGCCACTCGATAAACTGGGCTATCTCCGCGCCCATGAAGTTGTGCTTCGCGCCCGAGTGGAGCATCTGGTAGAGCGCCAGGGACCGAAGCCCCGCGAATTGCCGCCAGTAATCCCCCGGCATACGGCCGATGAGCGACGCCTTACCGTGGACCACCTCGTCGTGGGAGAGGGCCAGGATGAAGTTTTCGTTGAAGGCGTACATCATGGAGAAGGTAAGTCCCCCGTGGCTCCCGGGCCTATACGGGAAGTCCGTTTTCATGTAATTTAGCGTGTCGTGCATCCAGCCCATGTCCCACTTGTAGTGGAACCCCAGGCCGCCGTCGTCGGGCGGGTATGTGACCAGCGGCCAGGCCGTGGACTCCTCGGCTATCATCATCACGTCCGGGTGCTCCCGGGCCACGGTGGAGTTTATCTTCTGCACCAGCGCGATGGAGTCGTAGTCGTGCTCCGTGCCGTCTGGGGCGTGCTTTTTGAGCCGCTCGTCGTCGATGCCGAAGTTTAGATACAGCATGCTCGTCACGCCGTCCACCCTTATGCCGTCGGCGTGGTAGCGCTCCAGCCAGAAGTTGGCGTTGGACAGAAGGAAGGAGCGGACCTCGCCCTTCTTGACGTTGAATTTATATGTTCCCCACTGGGGATGTGAGCCGCCCTCGTAAAGGGGCTCGCCGATAAACTCGCCCAAGCCGTGGGCGTCCCGGCAAAAATGGGCCGGCGCCCAGTCGAGTATGACGCCAAGGCCCGCCATATGGGCGGCGTTCACAAAATAGGCAAAGTCCTTCGGCTCACCGTACCTGGCGGTGGGGGCATAGTAGCCCGTGAGCTGATAGCCCCAGCTCCCGTCAAATGGGTGCTCCATCACCGGCATGAGCTCGATGTGCGTGTAGCCCATATCCACGGCGTAGGGCACCAGAGTCTCCGCAAGCTCCCGGTAGCTTAAAAGCGTCCCGTTCTCGTGCCTTCTCCAGGAGCCCAGATGGACCTCATATATATTGAGGGGCTGTTCGCGGTGGTTCCGCTTTGTGCGCTTTGCCATCCACTTGTCGTCGGTCCAGCCGTAGGAATATATGTCCACCACTCTGGAGGCCGTCTCCGGGGGGCACTCGCTCCCGAAGCCGTAGGGGTCGGCCTTGAAGAGGAGCCTTCCGTCCTTCGCCTCCACCACGTACTTGTAGCTCTCCCCGGCGTTGAGGCCCGGCATGAAGATGCGCCATATGCCCTTATCGTCGCCCTCCATGTAGTGCCTGTCCGGGACCCAGTCGCACCAGGAGCCGGTGAGGCGCACGGATTTTGCCCCGGGTGCCCAGAGCGTGAAGCTCCAGCCGTCCTGGCCGTCCACGTTCTCCCTGTGAGCGCCAAATACCTCATACGCGTGGGACCAGGTGCCCTCGGCAAATTCCCACTGCTGATCGTTTGTCAAAAGCATAATTCCACCTCATTTTTCCTTTTTTCATATGTAAAAACACTCAGGTCCATAATAGCTTATGACATTATACACCATGCCGAAGGATTTGTCCACCGTTTTCCGGTTGATTTAGGTCCCCGCTTTCGTTATTTTTTACTGTTATCACAATTTTCTCCCCTCCTTTTTGCAAACATTGCACAATCCCCACCCCTCCAAAAAGGTTGCGCCTAACGGCGCTTATTAAAAACGGGAGGGTTTAGAACCCTCCCCTACGCCAATTATCGAAAAATCTCCCAATCCTCCCGTAGGGGCGGGTTCCAAACCCGCCCGCTCCCCCCGTCCCGCCCGCAGGCGCAACCCCCGTCCCCGCCGCGCGGATACCCCCTTTTTGGAAAAGGGGGCAGGGGGGATTAGAGCCCCCGTCCCTCGTCCCGCCCGCAGGCGTAAACTCTGGCTCCTCCTCGTAGGAGGAGCTGTCGCCCGCAGGCGACTGAGGAAGCGAGGCCCCCGCTCCTTGCCGCACCCCCAATATCCCGCACAATAAGCCCCTCCCTTGGGAGGGGGTAGGGGGTGGGCCGTGCCCCCCCCAAAAAGGAAATCCTAATTCGACTTGGCGTTCCCGGTCAAACCATGGACAAACAATAGTCCACCGCCAACATGGTTAGTCAGGACA
>CANQUO010000141.1 GCA_947627085.1 uncultured Oscillospiraceae bacterium | reverse complement strand
AACGGCATGGCCGTCAGCGTGGGCCGTCTCCGGGAGGACACCCAGTACGACTACAAGTTCGTCTGCCTCTCCCACAACACCCTTCGGGGCGCCGCCGGCGGAGCCATACTCTTAGCCGAGCTTCTCTGCGCCCAGGGCTACATGGACTGAAAAAACCACCGGCGGGGCTCCACTCCGCCGGTATTTCATAATTGAGGGGGATAATAAAATGTACGTACCGAACGAAAAAAGATATGATACCATGGTCTACCGCAACGCCGGAAAAAGCGGCCTTAAGCTCCCGGTCCTGTCGCTGGGGCTGTGGCAGAACTTCGGCCACACCGGCAGCTTCGCCAACATGGAGGCCATGGTCCACACGGCCTTCGACTTAGGCATTACCCACTTCGACCTTGCCAACAACTACGGCGACCCCTATAACGGAAGCGCCGAGGAGAATTTCGGCCGCATACTTCGCGGTATGCCGGGCTTACGGGATGAGCTTTGTATCTCCACCAAGGCCGGCTACGACATGTGGCCCGGCCCCTACGGCACAAGAAACGGCTCCCGCAAGTATCTGACCGCCTCCCTCGACCAGTCCCTCCGCCGCATGGGCCTCGACTACGTGGATATATACTACCACCACATCTTCGACCCCCACACGCCCATGGAGGAGACGGCCCTGGCCCTGGATAACGCGGTGAAACAGAGCAAAGCCCTCTACGTGGGCATCTCCAACTACACAAAAGCCCAGACCGAGGAGATACTTGCCACCTTCCGCGAGCTCCGGACGCCCTTCATCCTCAATCAGCCCTCTTATAACATGTTAAACCGCCGGGTGGAGGAGGACGGTCTTGACAAATTCTGCCTTCAAAACGGCATCGGTCTGGCGGTATTCTGCCCCCTGGCCCAGGGACTTCTCACCGGCAAGTACATAAACGGCATCCCCGCGGGCTCCCGGGCATCCGCAAAGTCCGGCCTCGCCGCTCAGCTTGACGAGAAGATGCTGAGCAAGCTCCGGGCCTTAAGCGGCATCGCCCTTGAACGCAATCAGTCCATGCCTCAGCTGGCCCTCAGCTGGGTCCTCCGCAACCCCGCCGTCGCCACCGTCCTAATCGGTGCCAGCCGCCCGGAGCAGATAACGGAGAACGTAGGCTGTATCGCAAACCTCGCCCTCTCCGACGAGGAGCTGGCCAAAATAGACGCCATCCTGAATTCCTGACCCCTCCACGTCAGGCTTCGCTCAATATACAAGCTCCATCACCTCGCGATAAGGTCAAATTTTTAATTGGAGACATAAATATGATAGAACAATTTTGGAAAGCGGTTTTGGAGCAGGACAGGGACGGGATAAGGCGTTTTTTCCGGAACGACGCCCACGTCAACTGGCACTGCACAAACGAGCGCTTCACCGTTGACGAGTTTATCCGGGCGAATTGCGAATACCCCGGCCGGTGGGACGGCGAGATCGAGCGCGTCGAAAACGCCGGCGACGTCATGGTCACGGTGGTGCGGGTCTACCCGAAGGACCGCTCGTGCTCCTTTCACGTGGTCTCCTTTATCCGCCTTGATGGAGATAAGATAGCGTCCGTGGACGAGTACTGGGCCGACGACGGCGTCCCCCCGCAGTGGCGGCGGGAGCTGGACCTCGGCCGTCCCATCAGGTAACGCCTACGATTTACCGGGTCCTTAAATTGTCGAAAAAGGCCTGCGGCCTTTTCCGACAAAGGGGAACGTACGGAAAAATTCGCGAAAAGGTCTGCGGACCTATTCGCGAATTTTTCCTGCTGTTTTGCTCCGCGCGCCGCCGAAGGCGGCACACTCCGCAAAACAAAAGGTATTTTTCGCAAGGCGCATGTCCTTGCGAAAAATATTTGATTTGGGGGTATGCTTAGCCTGGGTCTGTCAACGGGTTGGGGACGGCGCGCACGCGCCGTCCTTTTTAATTTGCCTATTTCCCACGTTTTTTGAAGTATATCGCGATAACCGTAACGATCTCAAGACCATAGATCACGAGGGCGCAGTTGTCTATTATGGAAACGAGCTGCCAGGCGTTGGTGTAAGCCCTCTTTATCACAACGGTTATTGGGAATGGCGAATCGCCTCGCTCATTGACCTTAACGGACTCAACTGTGTAGTTTCGCCAGACATACTTGCAGACCGTGTCGCCGTTTTTGTCCTTCAATGTCAGCACTGGCTCCTCCGGCTCCTTAACCGCGTCAGGGTCCTCAGGCGCCGGCGGCACATCGCCTTGTACCTGCGGACCGCCCATGAACTCCACGAAGCTTTCGCTGTCATAGAACTTACGATCCCGGACAAATATCTGCGGATTTTCTCTGAGATACCCGTGGGCGTCGGCCGTCACCGCGATAATTCCCGCAAGCGCGATAGCCAACGTCCTTCTGAGTCTGAAATTACGCCGGTAGACATCCATCCCCCGGTCGTCGAGGAGGTATGCTCCCCTTTCTATCATGGACCTCATAACGAGCTCAAAAAATATACCGTAAGCCGCGAGGGCCACGGCGGCAAAAATAAGCCCCCTACTGAAAAGAGGCTCAGCTTTGATTCCCGCGTACGCATCCCCAAATAGCGCCATGGGCCATGTGAAGGCCAAAAGCCCCACGGCAAGTCCGAAGACAAGGGCGGCCAGCCTGATCACGCGGTTTTTAAAGCCGTCCCTTCCCGGAGCCTCCTCAACGCTCAGAAGCGCCCGGTTCACGAATATCCCCTGGCAAAACGCCCCAACTAAATAGAATGTTATCCCAAGGAAAAAGCCCAGCCTCGCCCGTAAAAAGGCGAAATTGCATATGAACGCGGCGATGAGCCCCAGGCACATTATTCCCGCGGATATGGCGGAGCGTATCTCATATGAGGACATGGCCCTGCGTATGAGGTATTTTATCTGCTGTTCCCCCTTGGCGCTGGGCTCGTCCCTCTCCTCCGCGCTCCGGCGCTCGCCCCGCAGCAGCTCGTCGCAGGTCACGCCGAATATCTCCGCGATGACGGGGATGAGGGATATGTCCGGCGCACCGTCGTCCCGCTCCCAGCGGCTCACCGTCTTGTCGGAGACGTTCAATCTGTCGGCAAGCTCCCTCTGGGTCATGCCGTTTGCCCGCCTCAACGCGGCTATGAAAGCACCTATCGTTTTCTTTTCCATTAAAAACCATCCTCCTTCCGGGACCGTGTCCCGTTGATGGCTTGATTCTACGGCCGCGTCGGAGAGAATTCCACCCACGAGACACGGAATGTCTCTCGAAATGCGAGAATTTGGCCTTCATCGGCTCATTCTGCCCGCCAGAAGTGGACGCTGTACGGCGCAAGCTCGCTCCCGCCGCCAAAATCGTGTGTCTCGCCGCTTATAAGGTCCACGCCCCTTCCGGCTCTTGCGTCAAAGTGGGCCCACTGGGTCTCCGGGGAGGCGTTGACCGCCACGATCACCCGCTCATTATCACATTCCCGCTCAAAGACGAGGTACTTATTTTGTATCTGGAGGTTCCTGTAAGAGCCGTATTTCAGGGCCGCGCTGGACCTTCTCGCCCCGGCAAGCTTCGATATGAATTCCGTAAGGCCATTGCTCTCCGGGCGCTCTATGGAGGGCCTCAGCGCCTGATCCCCGTCCGATTTGCGCCCCTCTATCCCCCACTCGCTCCCGTAATAGACGCAGGGCACCCCGGGCATACCAAATAGAAGCCCCCAGGCGGCGTTGAGCTGGTTTTTTTCCCGAAGCTTGCTGGCGATCCTCTCCACGTCGTGGTTATCAAGGAAGCTCAGCATATGGCGGCCCTTGTAGAGCGTCCACTGCTCCGGCCCGAACTGTCTGGACAGGGAGTGGCCGATCTCAAAGAAGTTCATGTCGTTAAGGCTTGACCAAAGGCCCTTGTAGCACTCGTAATTCGTCACCGAGTGGCACATGTCCTCCCCCATCCAGCGGTTATAATCCCCGTGGAGCGTCTCCCCCATGAGCACAAAGTCAGGCTTCAAGCCGTTTGTAAAGCCCCGGAGCCGCCTTAAATACTCCTGGGGCAAACAGTAGGCCACGTCCAGGCGCAACCCGTCGATATCAAACCTCTCCACCCAGGAGCGTATGGCGGCGAACTGGTGCTCCGCCACCGCGTCGTTCCAGATGTTCAGCTCCACCAGCTCCTCGTGGCCCTCCCAGCTTTTGTACCAAAAGCCGTCGTTGTAGCCCGTGTTCCCGCCGAAATCCACGTGGAACCAGTCCTTATACCCACTGTCCCACTTGCGCTCCCGCACGTCCTGAAAGGCCCAAAACCCCCGGCCCACGTGGTTGAGGACCGCGTCCAGCATCACCCGTATGCCATTAGCGTGAAGCGCGTCGCAGACCCTCTTAAAATCCTCCTCCGTGCCCAGTCTCGGGTCAATCTTAAAATAATCCTTCGTATCATATCCGTGCCAGTCGCTGTCGAATACGGGGTTAAAGAGCACCGTATCACAGCCAAGTGACTTTATGTGCTCCACCCAGTCAAGTACCCTGAGTATCCGGCTCCCCTCCCCCTCCATAGCGCCGCACATGCCAAGGGGGTATATCTGATAGACCGTCGCCTCGTCAAACCACATATGTAACTCCTTTTTTCGCCATAAGCGAATTAAATTTCACCCGCCCATTATACACAAAATACGGTAGAATGTCAAAGCGGGAATTGTTCGCGCGTTTGTATTGACATTGCGCATATTATTGGGTATAATATGTATCGAAAGGGGTGATAAATATGTCAAGCGTCAATATGTCCATCCGCACAGACTCCGAGCTCAAGGCCCAGGCCGAGGAGGTCCTTTCCAAATTAGGCATGACCATGAACGGGGCCATAAACATGTTCTTAAACCAGATAGTCCGCGACCGCGCCGTCCCTCTCTCCCTGTCGCTGAGCTCCGAAAAATCCCTGTACGCGGACCTTATGCGCCGCCGTATAGCCAGAGCCAACGGAGCGAAATATATTCCCAACGACGAGCTCATAGCCAGACTTCAGCAGATTCTGGATGAGGATAATGAGGAGGTAGACGACGTTGCCCAGATATAAGCTCATTGTCTCGGAGGACCTCGGAAGTCAGCTTGAGGAGCATCTTGCCTTCATAAAAAGGGTAAGCTTTCCGGCGGCCAGGAGGTTCCTTCGCGAATACATCTCCACTACCAAAGAAATTGTCGAAAATCCCTATATGTTCCCCGTCTGTGACGACCCTGTCCTCCCCGAGGGTGTCTACCGCAAGGCGCTCTTTGGAAAGTGGTACAAAATCTACTACTACATAGAGGACACCACCGTCTATATCGATGCCGTAGTTGACGGCCGCAGGAACGGCTGACAAGCTCACAAGACGCGAAAAACCCTCCCGGTTTATCCGGGAGGGTCAATATTTTTTGCTTACTCGTCCTCAGCGGCGGACTTGGCTTCCTCGATGACCTTCTGCTGGACGTTCAGGGGGGCCTCGTCGTAGCGGACGAACTCAAAGGTGAAGGACCCGCGTCCCTGGGTCATACTGCGAAGGTCGATGGCGTATGAGCCCATCTCGGCCATGGGGACCTCGGCCTCCACGA
>CANQUO010000140.1 GCA_947627085.1 uncultured Oscillospiraceae bacterium | reverse complement strand
CAACATCTCAAAGGGGCAAAAGCAGCTGCTGACCATCGCCCGGGCCATGCTATACAACACCAGTATGCTCATATTGGACGAGGCCACCTCCAACGTGGACACCACCACCGAGCGCCAGGTCCAGGCGGCCATAAGGGGCCTCATGCGGGGCAAGACCAGCTTCGTCATCGCCCACCGCCTAAGCACCGTCCAGAACGCCGACAGGATTTTAGTCGTGGACCACGGCGAAGTCATAGAGCAAGGCACCCACGCCCAACTCATGGACCAAAAGGGCTTCTATTATAAGCTCTACGCGAGCCAGTACGAATAAAAAAATCAGGGAACCGAAAGGCTCCCTGATTTTTTCATTTTTTCTCAACCGATACGTTTTTCGCCGTGAAGCTTTCGCCTATATTTCCGGTAAAGCCGTAGTCCCTTGCAAGGATATTCAGATTTTCGAGGGTGAAGTCCCGAAGATCGTATTGCTCCGGTGAGGGGACCACGTTGAGGTAGACGCCGCAGTCGCAATTGCAGTCCCGCATTGTTATGTTCTCGGCCGTGGACTTTGGCTTGTCCGCGCGGGCCTTGAGGTCAAAAAACTGGGTCCAGGGGCGGACGGTGAGGAAGCTTTCTATCTTCCCCTCCACCTCCTCCACGGTTATGTACTCGTAGCGTTGGGGCGTGTCGGGCCGGAGCTTGAGCCAGAGAAGATTGCTCCCGTCCAGTACCTTTATCCGGCGGACGAGGATATTTTTGTTGTGTACGGACTCAGACCCGCACGTTAAGCACCCGTGGCAGAAGCCGTAGACGCAGTCCTCCACCAGCACCCGCTCATTTGAGCCGTTGGCGGGGTCGGTGTCGGCCCATGGGCCCTTTCCCCCCTTGAGCACCACGGAGTCGTCGTTGACCTCCATGTAGCAGTTTTTCACCAGCACATCGGCGCACACGTCGATGTCGATGGCGTCGGTGCTTGGGGCCCGGACCGGGGAGGCCGGGGAGTAGATACTGCAACCGATGAATTTCACCCGTTGACAGCGGTAGATGTGGTTCGTCCAGAAGTGGGAATTTTGCAGTCTCAGTCCCGCCACCAAAACGTCCCGGCTGTTGGAGATGTAAACGAGCCTCGGGCGCTGTTCGTCCTTGTTGGTGCAGTCCGGGTTCCACTCCCGCCGAAGCCAGAAGGCCCGCCAGGCGCGCATACCGTTGCCGTCGATGGTCCCGGGCCCGCACATGGTGAAGCCGTCCGCCCCGTCCGCGTTTATGAGGGCCGGGAAATATCGGCAGACCTCCCCCTCTATCCTCGTATCCGTCAGCGGATAGTCAGCCGGGTCGTCGCTCCCCCTCAGCGTCCCGCCGTCGGCGACGTAGAGGTTCACGCCGGGCCTGAAGAAGAGCGCCCCGGTGAGGTACGTCCCCCGGGGCACCACGATCACCCCGCCGCCGTCTCTGCTCGCGGTGTCGATGAGCGCCTGAATCTCGGAGGTGTGGAGCTTGCCGTCGTCAAGTATGCCGTAGGCCGTCAGCACATACTGCTGTCCCAGTTCCTCAAGCTCCGGCACGCGGATATCGTAAAACCAGCCGTCTATGGGCGTCTTCCCGTCGGGAAAATACTCAGTCGCCACGTTTTCATCCCCCTTTTTTCGGATTTTTTAAAATTATATCACGGTTTTATTTCCCATTCAAGTTTTAACTCCCTTTTCCTCGCAAAAAATAATGAGGACATCAATTCACTCCTCGCTAATAGGCTCCAATTGCCTACGGCGCTGGAGGACGACGTCCTCTACAACCCCATTTTAGAGTAGCAAGAGTCGGTTGTCAACCTTGAATCCCGGCCAGAAACATAAAATTTTACTTCCATTTTTCGCCCTCCGGCGCTATAATACGAGGGACAATTTTTCAGGAGGCGCCTTATGAAAAACGAATTTTACAGGGGCAACCGCCGGCGGCTTTACGCCATGCTGGAGCCCGGGTCCATACTGGTCCTCTTCTCCGGCACCCAGGTGAGAAAGACCAACGACGAGTTCTACCCCTTCTACACCCACAGGAATTTTCTCTACCTCACCGGCCTTGAGAGCTGTGACCTGGCCCTTCTGGCCCTGAAGGACCAAAATGGCGAGGTGAACGAACGGATATACCTTCTCCCCCCGGACCTTATGGCCGAGCGGTGGACGGGCCGGAGGATAAAGCCCGACGAGGCCGTGGAGCTCTACGGCATCGAGAACGTGCGCTTCGTCTCCGCCTTTGAGCAGGACTTGCACGCCCTGGCCACGGGCGGCGGGTACAGCCATATCTACCTCGACCTCTACCGGGCCGCCCCCACGGACCGGGACACCCCGGCCCACCGGCTTTTGGGCAGGTTAAAATCCGACTACCCCTACCTCAAAATCGAGAACGCCGACGCCCTTATAAGAAAGCTCCGGCTCATAAAACAGCCATGCGAGATAGAGGCCATACGTCAGGCCGAGAAAATAACCGCCGAGGGCATAAAGGCCATGATGCGCGCCTCGAAGCCCGGGATGTACGAATACCAATACAAGGCCGTGTGGGACTACGTCCTCGGCCAGTACGGCCCCCAGGGGCCGGCCTTCCCCTCCATAATCTCCGCCGGGAAAAATAATTTCTGCATACACTATAACTCCTACACCGGCATAGCCAATGACGGGGACATGGTCTTAAACGACGTCGGCGCGTGGCACGACCACATGATGACCGACGTCTCCCGGGGCTGGCCCTGTAACGGCAAATATACCGAAAAGCAAAAGCTCCTTTTCAACTGCGCCCTGGCCACGTCAAATCACATGTTTGAGATAATTAAGCCCGGCATGGCCATGCGCGACGTAGACGGGGAGATACACCGCTACTGCGCCGAGAGGCTCGTTGAGGCAGGGGCGCTGGACGACGTGAAGAACGTTGCAAAGCTCATGTGGCACGGCGGGGCCCACCACGTGGGGTTTGACGTCCACGACGTGGTGGCCGCGCCGGAGAAGATCGGCCCCAACATGGTATTCTGCGTGGACGTGGGCATCTACCACAAGGACTGGGGCATCGGCTTCCGTCTGGAGGACAACTGCCTCGTCACCGAGACCGGCTGTGAAAACCTCTCCGCCGCCACCCCGAGAACGGTGGAGGAGATCGAGGACGAGATGAGGAAAAGGTTCGTGGCGTTTGATTGAGGGGTAAATAAACAACGCCGTAGGGCGCGACCTTATTCCCCGACCCCCCTTTCGGAAAGGGGGGTGGCCCCGCAGGGCCGGGAGGTTCGAGCTTGTTCATCGTCGCTTAATCTCACTGCGTTAGAGGCAATTGTTTCGTGCAGTTTTGTGCCATGGAGCGCGGCGGAAAGGAATGGTCATAAATATGAACAAAATATTGGATTTTTACGAGACCGAACATATTTATCTCTCAAAAGCTTGCGATGATGATTGTGAAGCAATGTTTAACAATATTTGGAGCGATGAAGAGATAAGTAAATACATGAACTTTAAGCCCATTAGTAATTTTGAGGACGCTAAAAAAGTATTAAGACAAAGTATCGAGTACCAAAAGAATAATATGGGTTTTTTTGTGTATTTAAAGGAGAATAGAGAAGCAATTGGATTTGCTGGTATAAAAAGATTGAGTGATGACATTTATGCTGAATCTGGTCTATGCATTGCAAGAAAATATCAAGGGAGAGGATATGGTAAAGAACTTTTATTATTACTTCAGAGGATAGTTTTTAAAGAACTACAAGGAACAAAATTTGTCTATGCATGTATGAGGGGGAACGAGAAATCAAAGAATTTATGCTTATCTTTGGGGTATAGATATGATCGTTCTGAAACAGTGGTTCGAAAGTGGGATAATTATGTATATATAAGTGATCGTTATATTTTATCAAGTGAACACTAAATCATACGCGGTAACAAACTTTGGAAAGGTGGGCGGCTTCCGTTTAATACGGGGGCTCTAATCCCCCCTACCCCCCTTTTCCAAAAAGGGGGTGTCCGCGCGGCGGGGATGATGGTTTTCGCCTGCGTGCGGGACGTAATATCTAATCCCACTGCCTCTCCCCCTTCGTTCATCCGCCAAAGATTTTGCGATTTCGCAACCTAACTTCATGCAAAATAAAGATTGAATTTTTCTGCCCCGGGGATATAATGTGTCAGATTTTGAAACCTTTCCTCAGGAGGCGCAATATCCGTGACACGCGATCTCACAACGGGCAGTCCCATGAAACTCATTCTGGGCTTCACGCTGCCCACGCTTTTCGGGCTTTTGTTCCAGCAGATGTACAACATGGTTGACACCATGATAGTCGGCAAGCTCCTGGGCTCTCAGGCGCTGGCGGCGGTGGGGGCCACGGGGTCCATAAACTTTCTCATTATCGGCTTTTGCACCGGTGTGTGCGGCGGCTTCGCCATACCGGTGGCCCAGCAGATGGGCGCCGGGGACCAGAGCAAAATGAGAAGATACGTGGCCAACGCCGCGTACCTGGCCGCCGCTCTGGCGGTGATAATGACCGTGGCCACCGGGCTTCTCTGCCGTGATATACTTATCGCCATGGACACTCCGGCGGACATTTTTGACATGTCGGAGAGCTACATATTCACCATCTTCATGGGAATCCCGGTGATAATCCTCTATAACCTACTGGCCGGGGTCATACGCTCCCTTGGCGACAGCCGGACGCCTGTATATTTCCTGGCCCTGTCCTCAGTTTTGAACATCGGCCTTGACGTTCTGCTCATTTTAAAAAGCGGCCTGGGCGTGGCGGGAGCGGCCATCGCCACCGTCGTGTCCCAGGGGGTATCCGGGGCGGCGTGCCTTATATACGTCTACAAAAAATTCAGCGTGCTCCGTATGAGCCGCCGGGAGCTCAAGCCAAACGGCAAGCTTTGCGGGACGCTCCTTTTCATGGGGGTGCCCATGGGGCTTCAGTACTCCGTCACGGCAATCGGCTCCGTCATACTTCAGACCGCCGTCAACGGCCTGGGGAGCATGTATGTGGCGGCGGTGACCGCCTGCTCCAAGGTCACACAGCTTCTGGCCTGCCCCTTTGACGCCATGGGCGCGGCGATGGCCACCTACTGCGGCCAGAACGCCGGGGCTGGGAAGCTGGACCGTATCGGCCGGGGCGTCCGGGACTGCTCGGTCCTGGGGTTTGTGTACTCCGTGCTGGTGATAATAGCCATGAGCCTCTTCGCCCAAAACTGCGCCATGTGGTTTTTGGACCCCAGGGAGAAGGATATAATGACTCTTCTCACCCTTTCAAGCCGGTGCATAAAAATAAACACCGCCTTCTTCTTCGCCCTGGCGCTGGTGAACATAGTGCGCTTCTCCATTCAGGGCATGGGCTTCTCGGTGCTGGCCATTTTGGCGGGTGTTTTGGAGATGGTGGCCCGGGCCGTGGTGGGACATTTCTTCGTCCCCGCCCTCGGCTTCACCGCCGCCTGCTTCGCCTCCCCCGCCGCCTGGGTGGCCGCCGACGCCTTCCTCATCCCCGCCTGCGTCATGTGCATAAACCGCCTTCGCCGCAGGCACCCCGACTCCCAATCCCCCCCCCCCCCCCCCCCCCC
>CANQUO010000139.1 GCA_947627085.1 uncultured Oscillospiraceae bacterium | reverse complement strand
GGCGGGCGCCCACGGTGTCGATGATCTCGTCCACGCTCCGGCGTATTTTCCGGAAGGACCGGCGGCTCACGCGGTTCACAAGCAGTCTCAGCTCCCGGACGCCCTGCGACGCCAGCTCCATGGCCGTTCTCTGGCCGTCCCGGAGGCTCGTAAGATCGCCGGTGGCGACGATTATCGCCATATCGGCGGCCCCGGCGATAAGCCGAAAGCCCGGCCCGATACCGGCGGGGGAGTCTAAAAGCACGTAGTCATAATCCTCGCAATACCCCCTCACCATGTCCCGGAAGCCGTCGGGGGAGATGTCCTCCGAGAGGGCCGCGGGGGCCGAGAGGAAGCTCAGGTTGTTTATCATGGGGTGCCGGACCGGGGCCTCGCCGGCCGGTATCGACCCGGAGAGCACATCTGAAAAGTCCCAAAGCACGCCCTCCGCCAGACCAAGCGTCAAATCGAGGTTCCTGAGGGCCGCGTCGCAGTCCACACAAAGGGTCCTGTGACCGAGGCACGCAAGGGCCGAGGCTATGGCGGCGACGCAGGCGGTCTTTCCGGTGCCGCCCTTGCCGGAGGTTATAAGAACGGATGTACCCATATATACCCCCTTATAAAATTATATATGAGAGAGTGCAATTTTGCAAGGGAAATAAAGGCCAATTCTATACATTTTTCGGATTTTTGCTGGCATAATATTCAAAATTTGTGCCCAAAAACGCCAAAACGACGGAATTATTTCAAAAGCGAATTGTCCGGCGGAACATTGATGTCCGCGCTCACCGTATCGGCGAAATACGCGTCCAAAAGGTCCTTGGCTATGGTGATGAGGGCCGCGCCGGAGCCGCCCTTCTGCACCACCACGCAGATGGCTATCTGCGGGTCGTCGGCGGGGGCGTAGCAGACGAAAACGCCGTCGTTTATGGTGGAGGTGTCGGACTGGACGGTGCCCGTCTTGGCAGCCACGGGGATGGGGTAATTGGAAAGGGCGCTGGAGGCGGTGCCGGTCCTGACCACGGACCGCATGCCTTGCTGTAAGACGGGGATGTACCCCTCGCTGTCGTCAATGACACCGGCCACCTGGGGAGTCCGGCGCATGAGCACGTCGGAGTAGTCGTAGCTCGTTATATTGCGCAGGACGGTGGTAAAATACCGTGTCCCGCCGTTGGCGATGGTGGCAACGTAATTTGCTATCTGTATGGGTGTGAAGAGGTTGAGTCCCTGGCCGATGCAGGCAAGAAGCGTATCCGCGTCCCACCAGCCCTCGTCCTGAAGCTCGCGCTTGGACTCGATAGACGCGACGGTCCCGGTGGAGTCGCCGATCTCTATGCCCGTGTGGTCGCCGAAGCCGAAGAGCTTGGCGGTGTCGGCTATCTTGGTTATGCCCATGTTGTCGGCCACGGTGTAAAAGAAGTAGTTGCAGGACTTCTCCAGCGCCTGTACCACGTTTATGGTCCCGTGGCTACCGGGGTATATCGAGCACCTTGGCTGATAGTCCGGGTACTTTGTGAACTTGCCGTCGTCGTGGATGGTGGTCCCGGTGGAGATGGAGTGACTTGAAAGGGCCGCGTAGGCCGTCACCATCTTGAAGGTGGACCCGGGGTTGTAGGTGCCCTGGGTGGCCCGGTTGACAAGGGGCTTCAACGGGTCGTTATTCAGCGCCGTGTACTGGTCGTAGAAGGTGTTCAAATCAAAGGTCGGGTAGCTCGCCAGAGCCAGCACCTCCCCGGACTTGATGTCCAGCATCACCGCCGCGCCGCCGGTGGCGTAGTCCGGCTCCTCGTAAACGGTGCCCTCCTTCTCGGCCTTCTCCCTTGCCTCGTCCTCACGGTCCATGTTCATCTGGGCTATGGTGGAGGCCAGGGCGTTCTCCGCCACCTGCTGGAGCTGTATGTCGATGGTCAGATACACGTTGCTCCCGGCCTTGGCCTCGTTTTTTACCTCCACGTCCGTTATGGCCCCGGTGGGGTCCCGGTAGGTGGTGATCTCCCCGTCCGTGCCGTGCAGGTACTCCTCAAAGGCCGCCTCCGCCCCCACCTTTCCGATCCTGGCGTTGAAGGGGTAGCCCAGGTCCTTATATTTATCGTTGTACTCATCCGAGCTCATGGCCCCGATGTACCCTATAAGGTGCGCGGCGTATGGCGTGTGATACTCACGCTCCGAGCGGGTGACGATGGAAACGCAAGGTATGTTCTGCTCTGAAAGATAGCTCACCAGCTCGTCGGACACATCTGAGGCGAATACGTAATCGGAGTAGTTTATGACCTGCATCTCAAGGCCGTAGCGGACGCCGATTATCTTCCTGGCGTCCTCCGCCGTGGTGGTGTAGGGTATCTTGTAGTGGTCGCGCATCCAGCTTATGAGCTCCGTGGCCGGGACCTGGGGATTCTCCGTGTCCTCAATGCCAAGACTGTTGGTGAAGTAGTTAAAATAGCTCCGAAGCCAGCTTTTCTGAGTGGACGTGGCGTCCACGTAATATTCAAAGGGCGCGGCGGTGGTCACGGGGAAGGGGTCGTTATATTTGACGCCGTATTTGGCGCATACGCCTATGAGCCTGAGGATTATGCCGTTGGGCTCCTCGGTCTTAAGGAGCTGACTTCTGTCTATCTTCACGTCGTACACCGTCCGGTCGGAGGCCAGAAGCACCCCGTTGCGGTCAAGGAGCGACCCCCTGGCGGCGTAGACCGTACTATTGGTGGCGGTGAGCTCCGTGGCATCGTCAAGGAGCGCCTGACTGTCCAGGGCCTGTATGCGGTAGAGCGTCAGGGCGTACACCGACAGCAGTATGGCCATAGCCAAGGCTAAAGCTATCATTCTTGAGGGCTTTATGAATTTATCCATTTTGATACCTCATATGAGACGCGTGAGAAAGCGCGAGATGTAGTAAAAGGGCAGTGAAAGTATCAGCGAGTACGCCGTCTGGCGCAGAGCTACGGGCAAAAGCGCCGGTATAGGTATGGACTGGGTCACGGTCATAACGAGTATCTGCGACGCGGAGCATATGGCCAGCTGAAGTGCCGAGCACAGAAGATAGGAGGGGAACCCCCTCACCAGCACCGTGTCGGACAGCGCCCCCAAAAGTATGCCCGTGAAGGTCAGTATGAGCGTAAATTCTATGGTGGGCTGATTATAGGACATGTCCATGAACATACCGGCGAAGAGCCCGAATACCCCGCCCTCCACCCGGCCCCGGAATATGGCTATCCCCACGGCGGCCACGGGCAGCAGCATGGGCTTTGTCCCGAACAGCGTCAGATGTGTAAAAACGGTGGACTGGAGGATGTATATAAGTATGAGGTACGGCGAGAGTATCAGGAGCTTTATGGCGGTGGCGTATTTCCCTTTTCCCATAGTGCCACCTCATTCGCTGACGGCGAAGTCCGTTATCACGTAAAGGTGCGCGCTCTCGCCGATATCCGCCGAGGGCTCCACTATGGCGAAGGGGTCGAGCCCCGAGGAGCTCACGGATATGCCGCTGACCTTGCCGATGACAAGCCCCGCCGGGAAGAGACCCCCGGAGCCGGAGGTCACAACGGTGCTCCCGGTCATTATGTTTGCCTCGTCGCCGATATAGGCAAGCTTCACCCGGTCCTCCTTCATGAGCTGGTGGTCCCCGGATATGACGCCGGTGTCCCCGGACTCATAAATGACCGCCCCCACCCGGAAGGTGGTGTCAAGGAGCGTCGTCACCGTGCAGGATGAGGATGTGGCGGAGGTGACCTGGCCCACAAGATATCCGTTGGCCGTGACTATGGGGTCGCCGACAGCTATGCCGGCGGAGGTGCCCTTGCTCACAGTGAATGAGGAGGAGAAGTTGGAGGCCGTCCAGGATATGACCGACACCGGCTCCATGACTATGTCCTCGTGGCGCTCGGCAAAGCCGAGAAGCTTGTGGAGCCGCTCGTTCTCCTCGCTGACCTCGGTGTACTCCCGGTAGTCCCGCTCCAGCTCCGCCACTCTGGCGAGTAACCGCTCGTTCTCGGCCTGGAGCTCGTCGTAGCGGTACATGTAGTCGTATATGTGCTCCAGGGACCCCACAAGGCTGGTCATCGCGCCCTTTATGGGCTTGAAAAACGGCTCCGACAGCATATTGGCAAACCCGGAGTTGCCCCCCGACACGGCCACGGAAATGGCGGCCGCGATAGCCACTACCACAGCGGCCACGGCGATGTATATTCCCTTTTTCGATATAAAATCCTTCATGAGCTCCGACCTCTTGAAAAAACCTTGTAGCCGGCGGCCTCCAAAAGCCGCGCGAGCCTTGATACCGGCAGGCCCACCACGTTGAAATAATCCCCCGTTATGCCCTCGATGAGCATCCCGCCCAGGCCCTGTATGCCGTAGGCCCCGGCCTTGTCCATGGGCTCGCCGGTGGACACGTACCAGTCTATCTGCTCCGGTGTCAGCGGCAAAAACCGCACCGCGGTGGTGACGGCATCGGTGTATACGGCGCCCCGGGATATGACCGCAAGGCCCGTTATCACCCGGTGCTCGCGTCCCGAGAGGGCCGTCAGCATTTTCACGGCCTCCCCCTCGTCCCGGGGCTTGCCCAGGGCATGTCCGTCAAGGAACACCAGCGTGTCCGCCGCGATATCGCGGCGATGACCGTGTCGTCCTCCCCGGCCTTCGCCGCGATATCCTCGGCCTTCCCCCGGGCTATGAGTTCCACCGCCCGGGCCTCGTCCAGGTCCGTCCTCAACGGAGCCTCGTGGGCCGAGGGCCGGATATCAAATTTTTCTATCCCCATCCCCGAGAGCAGCTCCCGCCGCCTTGGCGACCCGGAGGCAAGTATGATCATAAGCTGTAATCTCCCCTAAAATTTCCCCTGCGTGGTGCTGGACGGCTCGTAGGTCCCCAGCTCCAGGTACCGCTCAGTTATCCTGGCGCACTCGTCGGCGTTCTCGGTGGTGAAGCTGAGCCTCACGCCCCACAGCCCCGCCGTAAGGTACTCCCGACTGCGCTTTATAAGGTGGAGCTTCTGGGCGCTCCACAGCGTATTGCGACAGCCGAAGGACCGGGTCACCGGATTTATGAACCCGGAGGAGTCCGGGAAACCCAGGGCGCTGTCGCAGGAGCACACCCCCGACCGGGCCCTTATAAGGCACGCCGCCGTGCGCATCAGCGGGAGCCGCCCGTATATGACGAGCTCCGTGTCCAGCGGCTTTTCCATGGAGCGCACCTGGAAGGAGCTTAAGTCCATGGCCAGGGCCGCCGAGTCCAGCCGGAGCCGCGCCAGAACGTCCAGGGTGTTGGAATTTCTCACGTTCATCGCCGTGTCCCCCCGGACGTTGAAGCCCAGCTTCCTCACAAAGACTACGTGGCCTATGTTCGAAACCGCCAGGTCCTTTATCCCCAGCTGCCTCGCCTTGAAAAGGAGCTGTGCCACCTGGGGGAGCTCGGAGGCGTAGATGTACTCAGGAAGGGCCGCGCAGACCGTTATGTCCCTGGCGTCAAGGAAGGGCTCCAGCCGCTTATCCCCAGACACGGCCTCCTCCAGCGGAAGATACAGTACCGGCGGGGCGAGGCTCAAAAGCCTCGGCGAGAGCTGAGAGCACTTTTGTAC
>CANQUO010000138.1 GCA_947627085.1 uncultured Oscillospiraceae bacterium | reverse complement strand
GACGGCAACCTAGGCGCTGTCTGATCTGTTAACTTTATTTTAATCTTTTCTCTGTCCTCTTGACGGGGCGCGGGTCAGAGCACTCCGCGGGGATTTGATTATTGACAAGCCCGTAAAACCCCAATTCAATATTTTTTCTGACGGCATGTACGTCAGAAAAAATCCCTTTTGTTTTGCGGAGTGTGCGGCCCTCCGGGCCGTGCGCGGAGCAAAACAGCAGGGAACCGTCACGAATAGGCCCGCAGGCCTTTTCGTGACGGTTCCCGCACGTTCCCCCCTTGTCGGCAAAGGCCCTTGGCCTTTGCCGACAATTTTACGCTCCCTTTCTCCATGTTCCCGGTCTCAGGAGGAGGAGCATGGGGAATATTTCCAGCCTTCCGGCCAGCATGTCGAACATGAGGATGAATTTTGAAAGAACGGAGAAGTCGCCGAAATTTCTGGTGGGGCCCACGAGGCTCAGGCCTGGGCCGATGTTGTTGAGCGTGGCGGCCACGGCGGAGAAGTTGGTGGTGAAGTCGAAATTATCAAGGCTGATAGCCAGCATGGAGGCGAAGAATACGGCGATATAAGCTAAGAGCCACATATTCACCGACGCCACCATGCCACTGTCCAAAGCCTTGCCGTCCATGCGGACCACGGTGACCCGGCGGGGGTGGATAAGGCGGCGGAGCTCGCGGCCTATATTTTTAAAGTACATGATCATGCGGCTGACCTTTATGCCGCCGCCGGTGGAGCCGGCGCAGGCGCCCACGAACATAAGGCATATGAGCACGGTTTTTGAAAAGGTGGGCCAGAGGTCAAAGTCCACGGAGGAAAAGCCCGTGGTGGTCATGACCGAGGAGCACTGGAAGGCCGCGTGGAGAAGGCAGTAGCCGAACCCGCCGTACTCCATGCTCATAAGGTTCACGGTTATGAGGGCGATGGCGGAGACAAACACGATGAAATAGCATCGGACCTCCTCCATGGTGAAGGCTGAGCGGAGCTTGCGCATCAGGAGGAGGAAGTAGAAGTTGAAATTTATCCCGAAGGCGAACATGAATACCGTCACGGCCACCTGGACGTAGGTCGAATAGCTGGCGAAGGAGTCGTTGAGCACCCCGAAGCCGCCGGTACCGGCGGTGCCGAAGGATATGCAAAGGGCCGAAAAGAGGTCGAGCTTGCCGATAAGAAGGATGACGACCTCGGCCACGGTGATGCCGAAGTAGATGCCGTAAAGGTATACGGCGGTGCGCTGGAGCCTCGGCACCAGCTTCCCAACGGAGGGGCCGGGGCTCTCGGCGCGCATTATGAGTATGCTCTGGCCGCCGGCCATGGGCAGAAGGGCCAGCAGGAACACCAAAACGCCCATGCCGCCTATCCAGTGGGTGAAGCTCCGCCAGAATAGGAGCGACTTCGGCATAGCCTCCACGTCCCGAAGGATGGAGGCGCCGGTGGTGGTGAAGCCGGAGATCACCTCAAAAAGGGCGTCCACGTATTTCGGGATACAACCGGATATCCAGAAGGGCAGCGCCCCGGCCAGGGAAAGGGCTATCCAGCTGAGAGAAGTGGCCACGAAGCCCTCCCGGGCGTAGAAGGAGCTGTTTTTCGGCCTTTTGGCGGCCATCAGGAGGCCGGGCACGGCCGTGACGGCTATGGCTATGAGGTAGTCCACGGCGTAGGGCTCGCCGTAGCACAGGCACAGGACAAGGGGGATGAGCAGGAAAGCGGCCTCAAGGCACAGCACCCAGCCCACAAGCCAGCGTATGACGGAATAGTTCATGGCGTCCTCCCCTCAGGCCCTGAGTATGCCGTTTATGGACGAGAGCCCGTGGGCGGTGGTGACGACTATGACGGTGTCCCCCGCCCTGATCTCGTCGTTGCCTCGGGGGATGATGACCCGGCCGCCACGGTAGATGCAGGCGATGAGCACGTTTGGCACCATGGTGGGCCGGAGCTCCGAGAGGGGCTTGCCGGTAACCCCGGAGTCGGAGCGGATATAAAATTCCAGCACCTCCACCTTGCGGCCCGCCAGATAGTAGAGGGACTCTATCTCGCTGGAGTCCGAGGAGTTGGACATGGCCCGGACGTAGCGGAGTATCCGGTAGGCCGTTATCTCCTTGGGATTTATTATACTGCCCACGGGGAGCTCCTCGGTGACCTCGGCAAAGCCCACGGTGCTGACCTTTGTTATTGGCCGGACGTGGCTTATCTTCCGGGCGTAGAGGGACAGCAGGATATTCTCCTCGTCCATGTCGGTGAGGGGCACGAATACGTCCTCCTCCCCTATCCCCTCCTCCAGCAAAAGCTGGCGGTCCACCGCGTCGCCGCATATGACGTCCGCGCCGCGCAACGAGGCGGAGAGCTCCTCGCAAAGGGCCCTGTTTTTCTCGATTATCTTCACCCGGTTTCCGGCGGCAATGAGCTGTTCGGCCAGGTAAAAGGCCGTGCGGCCCCCGCCGATTATCATCACATCCCGGCTGGGCTTTACGGGGAAGCCGAGCTTTTTAAATAGCGGCACCAGCTCCTGGGGCGGAGTGATGATGTAGATGCTGTCCCCGGCGTGGAGCACCGTGTCGCCGCTGGGGATGACGGCCTCGCGGGTTAAGCGGCGCTCGATGACGCAGATAAGGGTGCCTCGGCTGACCCGGGAGGGGAAGTCCGACACCTTCAGCCCGTCAGCCGGGGAGCCCTGGGGTATGACTATCTCGATGAGGTTCACCCGGCCCTTGGCGAAGGTCTCCACGGTCATGGCGCCGGGTATCTGGATGAGGTCGAATATCTCCCCGGCGGTGGCGGACTCGGGATTTATGGCCATGCTGAGGCCCAGCTCGTCCTTAATGAGGTTTATCTCCCGGTAGTATACCGGGTTGCGGACCCGGGCGATGGTCTGACAGCCGGAGAGCTTCTTGGCCATCAGGCAGCAGAGCATGTTGACCTCGTCCTGGTCCGTGACAGCGATGAGCAGGTCGGCGCTCGATATGCCGGCCTCACTGAGGACCTCGTGGCTCACGCCATTTCCGGCGAGGCCCTGGACGTCTATCTTCTCCAGGGCTGAGTCCAGCTTCGCGGAGTTCAGGTCGATGAGGGTTATCTGGTGGCCCTCGGAATTGAGGCTGTCGGCAAGGGAGTACCCGACGCCCCCGGCCCCGACGATTATGATATTCAAATTTCTCCCCTCCAAAAGAGCAAAGATGCGAAAGGCTATTATAGTAGTATGACAATTATATCAGGAAATCAGGAAAACGCAAGTATTTTAGCCGTTTGAGCGCGTGTTTGACCTCTTGACAACCGGTGCCGTGGGTGCAATAATACTGTTCTCCGATAAAAATGACAGAGGGGGCGGCGGCGTGGTATATGATGACGTGACGGACGGCGTGTTTTTGGAAAGGCCCAACAGGTTCATAGCGTATGTGGACATCGGCGGCAGGATCGAGGTCTGCCACGTAAAAAATACCGGCCGGTGCCGGGAGCTCCTTGTCCCGGGGGCCAGGGTGTGGCTCCAGCGGAGCCATGGTCCCATGAGAAAGACGCTTTTTGACCTGATCGCCGTCCAAAAGGGGGACATACTTATAAATATGGACTCCCAGGCGCCAAACCGGGCCTTCGGGGAGTATCTGGCCTCCGGCGGGATATTTTCAAACCCCACCCTCATAAGGCCGGAGACGGTGTACGGCTCCTCAAGGTTCGATTTTTACGTGGAGGCGGAGGGCCGCCGGGCGTTTTGCGAGGTCAAGGGCGTGACATTGGAGGACAACGGCGTTGTGCGCTTCCCCGACGCGCCCACGGCGAGAGGTACGAAGCATCTGAAGGAGCTTGTCCGGTGTATTCAGGACGGCTTTGAGGCCTGGGCCGTGTTCGTGGTGCAGATGTCCGGCGCTGAGTACTTTGAGCCAAACGAGAGGACCGACCCGGAATTTACCGCCGCGCTCAGAGCGGCCCGGGCCGCCGGGGTCCGTATCGAAGCCCTTGAGTGCTCCGTGACGCCGGAGAGCATGACCGTCGCCGGGGAGCTCCCCGTGCGGCTGGGGGAGCATTGATGCAAATCGTGAATTTTGTGCAAAGCTACAATATTTTTTGTCATAATACGACAAAATATGCCTTGACGAGCCAAAAAAATTACGTTTGTCCCGGAAATTTGCCGGAAATCGACACGTAGGGCAGTTTGCACAGTGTCAACGGAGTGCAAAAATATAAAACCACAATATATATGGTTTGCCTCTTGACCTTGGAAACAAGATGTGGTATAGTTTATTTACTTTCGGCTCTGAACAAATAAGCGGGCCCCGCGCCCTTCGCCTATTTACCATTGCCATTTCCCGTTTGGCGACCCCTGTTTTACATCTTTCATAATTTCGGCATGAGGTGAAGAAGTCATGAGAATAATAAAGAGAAACGGCGCCGAGATGGAGTTTGACATCTCAAAGATAGAGAACGCCATAAAGAAGGCCAACATGTCGGTGGAGGAGACGTCCCGTATGACCCCCCTCCAGATAAAGCGTATCTCCCAGTCCGTGGAGCTGGACTGCGAGAGCATGGGCCGGAGCCCCTCCGTTGAGGAGATTCAGGACCTGGTGGAGAAGCAGATCATGGCCCACGGGGCCTTCGAGGTGGCGAAGAATTACATCACCTACCGCTACACCCGGAGCCTCGTCCGCCAGAGCAACACCACCGACGAGAAGATTCTCTCCCTCATCGAGTGCTGTAACGAGGAGGCCAAGCAGGAAAACTCCAACAAGAATCCCGTGGTCAACTCCACCCAGCGCGACTACATGGCCGGCGAGGTCAGCCGGGACCTCTCCGAGCGCATACTGCTCCCCCGTGACATCGTGGAGGCCCACGAGGCCGGCATAATCCACTTCCACGACACGGATTACTACGCCCAGCACATGCACAACTGCGACCTTGTGAACCTGGAGGACATGCTCCAGAACGGCACGGTCATAACCGGGACCCTCATCGAGCGGCCCCACAGCTTCTCCACCGCCTGCAACATCGCCACCCAGATCATCGCCCAGGTGGCCTCCAACCAGTACGGCGGACAGTCCATCTCCCTGACCCACTTGGCGCCCTTCGTGGACGTGAGCCGCCGGAAGATTCGCAAGGTAGTCGAAAAAGAGCTGGTGACCCTCGGCATCAACCCCGAGGAGGAGAAGATTCAGAAGATCGTCGAGGACAGGCTTCTTGAGGAGATTCGCCGGGGCGTCCAGACCATCCAGTACCAGGTGGTAACGCTCCTCACCACCAACGGACAGGCCCCCTTCGTCACCGTGTTCATGTACCTGGGCGAGGCCAGGAACGAGCGGGAGCGTGAGGACTTGGCCCTCATCATAAAGGAAGTGCTCCTTCAGCGCTACGAGGGCACCAAGAACGAGGACGGCGTCTGGGTGACGCCCGCCTTCCCCAAGCTCATCTACGTCCTTGAGGAGGACAACATCACCGAGGGCTCACGATATTGGGAGCTTACGAAGCTGGCCGCCAAGTGCACCGCCAGGAGGATGGTCCCGGACTACATCTCCGAGAAGAAGATGCTGGAGCTCAAGGGCGACGTCTACACCTGCATGGGCTGCCGCTCCTTCCTCA
>CANQUO010000137.1 GCA_947627085.1 uncultured Oscillospiraceae bacterium | reverse complement strand
GAAAAAGCGCAAATTCGGCTGCGTGGACGTAAACGACATCCCTGAGATCGCCGTTGTGGACCCGGACATGATGTCCACCATGCCCCGTGGCCTCACCGCCGCCACCGGTATGGACGCTCTCACTCACGCCATCGAGGGCTACATCACCGCCGGCCACTGCGCCATCTCCGACATGTTCCACCTTGAGGCCATCAGGCTCATCTCCGCAAACCTCCGGGCCGCCGTCCAGAACGACCCCGACGGCCGCGAGGGCATGGCCCTGGGCCAGTATATCGCCGGCATGGGCTTTTCCAATGTGGGCCTGGGCATAGTCCACTCAATGGCCCACGGCCTCTCCGCCCTCTACGACACCCCCCACGGCGTGGCCTGCGCCATCATCCTGCCCACCGGCCTTGAGTACAACGCCCCCGTGGCCGGCGAGCGCTATCGCGCCATAGGAAAGGCCATGTGCGTCCCCGGCATCGACATGATGAACGACGACGAGGCCGCCAAGGCTACCATCGCCGCCGTGAAGAAGCTCTCCGCCGACGTGGGCATCCCCGCCGACCTCAAGGGCATTTTGAAGGAGGAGGACATCCAGTTCCTGTCCGAGTCCGCCTACGCCGACGCCTGCCGCCCCGGCAACCCCAGAGACACAAGCGTGGAGGAGATCAAGGACCTCTACCGCTCCCTTCTTTAAGCCTTACCGCCAAACTTCCCACAAAGCCCCGTACAGCCTTTCGCCGTACGGGGCTTGACTTTAAATTTTTATTCGGTTATTCTTAAGAGGAGTTACCGGTAGCTCTTTATTTTTCAATAAGGAGCGAATGAAAATGTACCATGCGCGTTTTCGGGGAACACATTATGAAGCCGGTTTTCGGTGGGGTTCCCAGCTATTAAAGCGTCAAAATATAATCTTGAAAAATATCCCATTTAAAATCACCCGGGAGCGAATGGCTTACGCCGCGTTGTGCCTGCCCGTTTACGAGAGGTATTATCCCGAGATCACACAGGAGATACGAGGAATTGCGGACGGGCAGAAATGTGATGTAAGTATCCTGGAGGCCGTGTTGTTTGGGATGTATGTCATGCCGCCGGTTTGTAACTGCTCCTGCTTTGCGCTGAATACAGGGCGGGAAATACTTCTGGGTCGAAACAGCGATTTTCCGCCGGAGCTTGAAAAGCTCAATTTGAATGTGATATATGACCTGACAAACGGGGCATATTCCTTTACGGGGAACACGACCGCTTTTGTGGAGATCGAGGATGGCGTTAACGAATACGGCCTCGCGGCCGGCCTGACGTCCGTTTATCCCCGCCAATACAAAATAGGCTTCAACGCGGGAATGCTCCTTCGGTATCTCCTGGAAAAATGCAAAAATGTTTCGGAGGCCATCTCCCGCTTGCGCATGTTGCCGGTCGCCTCGGCGCAGACATTGATTTTGGCGGACACATCGGGAGAAATAGCGCTTGTTGAGTGCGATTCGTCCGGAATGGAGACCGCGACTTCAATGACGGGCAGCTGTCCGTTCGTTTGCGCCACAAACAGGTTCCACCTTCCCAAAATGGCCGGTCATAACAGCGAAGGCATCGACGACTGGTTTGCGCGGACGAGATTCAAGACCATGATCTCCGCTTTTCAAAATAATGAGGACATCGGCCTGCCCTTCGCCCAAAGGCTCCTGTCCGGCGATTACGGCTTTCTCTGCCAATACGACAGAGCCGCCGGGAAGGACACGGTTTGGTCGGTCATTTACGACCTGAAGCGGCATGAGATTTACCGGAGCGAGGCAAACCCCCGCCGCGCCGGCTTCAAGGTAGACACCCGCTTTCATTTCTGAACCATGCCCGCAGCCAAAAAAGCCGTGAAAGGGGATGCTCTGATTTATTGATATTCACCCGGGGCGGGAGCGCGGTTTTATCCGAATTATCTATTGAAATTAAATAAAAAAGTGGTAGAGTATTATAAGCATCAAATCAAGAAGGACCGTGGAAAATGACGGACATAAAAGAGAAAAAAACAGTGATGACGGCGCTGGACGATCTGCCCTACGGAAGGGCCGGTGACCCGGGGGAGACAGGGCGTGTGGAAAAGGCCGTGACGCCGGAGGGGATATCGAGAAAGAGGATATACAGGGACGTTTTGCTTATCGCCCTGCCCAGCCTCGTGGAGCTGGTGCTGACACAGCTCACCTCCATCGCCGACCAGATGATGGTTGGCAACCTGCCCGGCAACGAGGGAATAGTGGCCCTGACGGCGGTGGGGCTGGCCTCACAGCCGAAGTTCCTGCTCATGACCATGATCCAGGCCATGAATGTGGGGGCCACGGCTGTCATAGCCCGGTTCCGGGGGATACAGAAGCAGGATAAGTGCAACGACGTATTCAAGCACGCGATGATATTGAACCTCATTATGAGCGTGCTCTTTATGGGACTGGGCCTTTGCTCCTCGGAGTGGCTCATACGCTTCATGGGCGGCACGGGCATATCCGAGGAGGCCATAAAGCTTGGCAAGCAGTACCTGGACATTCAGCTCTACGGCTTCATACCGCTTTGCATGACCATAACCGTCACGGCGGCCCTACGGGGCATCGGCGACACGAAAACGCCCATGATATACAACACCATCGCGAATGTTGTGAACCTGGGCTTTAACTACATCATGATCTACGGCCACTTCGGCGTGCCGAAGATGGGCGTGGCGGGGGCCTCCTGGGCCACGAATATCGGCCAGACCCTGGCGTTTTTCATCGCCATGTGGGTGAGCTTCAGTAAAAAGAAGTATGTCTATATCGACTTTAAGGAGAAATTTAAATTAAACCGCGGCCTCATGGGGGACATCATCAACATCGGCGTGCCCTCCATGGTGGAACAGCTCCTTATGCGCCTGGGGCTCATCATCTACACCCGCCAGGTCACGGGCCTGGGGGATACGGTGTACGCCACCCACAACGTTCTGATGAGCATCCAGTCCATGAGCTTCATGATGGGTCAGGCCTTCGCAAACGCCGCCACCACCTTAATGGGCCAGTCCATCGGCAAGCACAGGTATGACATGTCTGCGGTGTACATGCGGCGAACGCGGGACCTTGGTATAGTGGCCTCCTTTTTCGTGGCGGCGCTGCTGGTCTTTTTCGCAAGGCCGATTATCGCCATGTTCAAAAACGACCCCACGGTAATAAATATGGGCGCGCCGATACTTTATCTGTTGGCCGCCTCACAGCCTCTCCAGGCCGACCAGTTCATCGTCTCCGGCGGACTTCGGGGGGCGGGGGATACGCGCTTTACGGCGGTGGTGATGGCCATAACGGTGCTGGGACTTCGAAGCGGCCTTGCCATAATCACCATAAACTATTTGCACTGGGGACTTTGGGGGGCATGGATAGCCCTGGTCATCGACCAGTGCTCACGGACCTTCATAATGGCCTTAAGGTACCACTCGGGCCGCTGGAAGGAGATAAGCCGGGGCTTCAAACACTCCACCCACCACTCGCCGGCTGACTGAAGAAAGCAAAAGGAGCATCCCCATGACAGCTATAATAACCGACGTACATTACCGCATGTCCCTGGCCGCCATAAGAGAGCTGGGGGAGCGAAAGATAAGGGTCGTCTGCTGTGAGCGCGAGGGCGCGGGGGACCCCATCGGTTTTTACTCGAAATACTGCGCCGCCTCCCGGCTTTTGCCGGAGGATGGGTACGCTGACGCCCTTTTGGCGCTGTGCCGCGAGATATATGAAGCCGAGGGGGAAAAGCCCGCGCTTCTCCCCGTGGGGGCCTATACCATAGGGGAGCTTGTAAAGCCGGAAAATAAGGAGAAAATTTCTAAGGTTTGCGGCGCTCTTTTGCCGGAGAAGGCCGCCCTCGACACCTTAAACGACAAGGAGGCCGTGGCGCGCCTTGGCCGGGAGCTGGGTATTCCCATTCCCGAGGAGTATACACCCGGCACGGCCCGTTTCCCCTGCGTAGTGAAGCCAAAATGCGGGGAGAAATTCGGCCTTTCCGCTGGGGAGAGGTACAGGATAGTAAAAAACCGGGAGGAGCTGACGGACGCCCGGGAGCATTTCGGGGAGATAACCGGCGGGGAACCGGTCATACAACAGCTTCTGCCCGGGGACGGCATGGGTTGCTCGCTCGTGGCCGAGGACGGGCGCGTCTCAAGCTCCCTTTGTCACCGGAGAGTCCGGGAGTACCCGGTGACCGGCGGGCCCTCAAGCTGTTGTGAGGCCGTAAAAAACCCGCTTTTGGAGGACTACGCCGGAAGGCTTGTCCATAAAACCGGCTATACCGGCCTTTGCATGGTGGAATTCAAGCTGGACGCCGAGGGCGAGCCCCGGCTTTTGGAGGTGAATCCCCGTGTCTGGGGGACCTTCCCCCTGACCCGGGCCTCCCGGACTGGGCTTATATGGGAGTGGTTCCGGCTTTCATGGAACAGGGGCGACCCGGAAAGGGCGATACCGGCGGAGGCGCGGAGCTTCAAGGAGGGCAAGCGCATGGCCTTTACGGCCACGGACCTTGCCGCCGGGGCCGGATATTTCTGCGCGGGGCAAAAAAGGCGGGGCCTGGGGGCCATAGGGGACCTTTTGAACCCCGAAGTGGCCGACGGCGTCTGGGAGTGGGGGGATATAAAGCCCGCCGCCCGGTATTATAAGTCGCTTTTGCGCCGGGGAGGTAAATAAATGGAGCTCAAAATAGACCTTCACGTCCACTCCGACGCGTCCTTAGACGGGCGCTCCGGCCTCGACGAGCTTGCCCGGGCGGCGAGGGCGCGGGGCCTTGACGCCATAGCCGTCTGCGACCACAACAAGTTTACCCTCACCGCCCCCGAGGAGCGTCAGGGCGTGCTTCTTCTTCCGGGCTGTGAGTTTTCAACGACGACCGGCCATGTGCTGGCCCTTTTCTGCAAGGAATACGTGGACCCGACCGGCGAGCTCCCCGAGCTTTCCGAAGCGGCTAAGACCATACACGACCTCGGCGGCATCGCGGTCATCGCCCACCCCTTCACGAGGGCGGACAAGGACCGGGAGGCGGAGGCGGAGAGCCTTGACGGGGCGGAGGCGGCAAACTCCCGGGCCTTTTTCCACAACAGGCGGGCGAACGAGATGGCATCTCAATTTGCCGCCCGCCACGCCCTTATAAAAACCGGCGGGAGCGACGCCCACGAGGCCGGGGAGGTTGGCAACTCCTACACCGCCGTCACCTGCGAGGACCGCACCCCGGAGGCCATAGAGAGGGCAGTCAGGGCCGGGAAGAGCGAGGCCGTATTTGTAAAAAACACCTCCCGGACGAGAAAGGGCCTTTCACAGCTTCGAGCCGCCCGCCGGCGGGGCGGGGCGGCTTATCTTTGCCGGGAGCTTGTCTACACGGGCTACTGCGTTTGCAGGGATATTTTACACATCTGACGGGAGGAACACTTATGTCATTGGTAACGAAATGTATCGGAACGGCCAAGAAGGTCAAGCACCGTTTTGAGGACGAGATAAAGGCCCGCACCCCGGTCTACGTCTCCCCGGTCCGCCGGGTGGAGCGGGTCAGGACCTCACAGCGCGTGGTGGCCATGACCTTTGACGACGGCCCCAGCCGCATGCCGCCGAACCCGGTGGGGGAGCACAAAAAGGGCCTCACCATGGAGCTCATGGAGACGCTGGAAAAATACGGCGCAAAGGGGACCTTCGACGTGGTGGGCTCCACCGCCGGAAACTACCCGGACGAGCCGGGAAAGCACGGCTCCGCCTCCTGGGGCGGCAAAAAATACGACCACTACCCGGACATCGGCCACGACGGCGAGGGCGGGGCCCAGGTCTGCCGGGAGGAGATAGA
>CANQUO010000136.1 GCA_947627085.1 uncultured Oscillospiraceae bacterium | reverse complement strand
CCGATGCCCGTGGTGCATATGACGATACCCATATGGCACTCGCCCTCCGCCACGGCCCGGGCGGCCCTGGCCCCGAAAACGGGGTAGTGACAGCTCTCAGTGGAATATGTCCCAAAGTCCGCGCACTCATGGCCGAGGGCCGTCAGATGCTCCTTCACCTTTTGCATGAGCTCAAAGCCCCCGTGGTCACAGCCTAATGCTATCTTCATAAAATTCCTTCTTTCATATCCGGACAAACTCCGGAGCGTGGTTTTTATAAAGGCACACGTATTTATACCCAAGGGAACGCAGGAGCTCATAAGCTTCCCTTATTCCCACGCCGATTTTTCCCGTTTCGTGTGCGTCGGTGCCGCAGGTTATTATTTCCCCGCCCAGCTCCCGGTAGAGCCTGAGCACCTCCGGCTCCGGTATAAAGCCCCGGAGGGCGTCCGTAAGCCCCGAGCAGTTGAGCTCAATTCCCACGCCGCGTTCAATACATACCCTGAAAAGCTCCCTTAAGCGGTCCTCAAAGGCCATCATGTCAAAGCCCTTGCCCTGCCGGGCCATGTACCGGCGCATGTACCCCAGGTGCCCTATAACGTCGCAAAGCCCTGACCGGGCCAGGGCGATGTTCTCATCCAGATATTCCTCCACCTCCGGGCGGAATTTTTCAAAATCCTCGGGGTAGACGAGGTAGTAAAAATCCCGCTTGCCCCGAAGATTGTGCACAGACCCGATGGCGAAGTCGAATATGGGGTTACCGTATATCTCCCGTCCCTCCGCGGGCTCATAGTGGGGCGAGCCTATCTCGCACCCCAGGCGCATGTCAAAGTCCCGGGGCATTTTGGCCCTGACGCCCTCAAACTCACGCCTGAGCCCATCCCAGTCGTGAAAGGGCGGGAACTGGTCCGAAAGACCGGGCATTTGGGCGCAGTTTTCTATGTGATTTGTGACGCAAAGGTGGGTCATACCCGCCTTGCGGGCGGCCCTGGCCATGGCGGACATGGAGTCGTCCGCGTCCGGGGACCAGGGCTTGCAGTGGTTGTGGTAATCGGCAAGCATACATTCCTCCAGCGGAAAGCGCGCGTTATTCCTTACTTACTACCGCGATATTCAGCTCCTTGAGCTGGTTTTCCGTGACCTCGCCGGGGGCGCCCATCATCACGTCCTGGGCGTTTTTGTTCATGGGGAAGGGTATGACCTCCCGGATAGTCTCCGCCCCGGTGAGGAGCATGACCATGCGGTCAACGCCCGGGGCGATGCCCGCGTGGGGGGGCGCGCCGTAGCAAAAGGCGTTGTACATCGCGGGGAACTTGGCCTTCACGTCCTCCTCGCCGAGCCTGACGAGCTTGAAGGCCTCTATCATTATCTCCGGGTCGTGATTGCGCACGGCCCCGGAAGAAAGCTCCACCCCGTTGCACACAAGGTCATACTGATAGGCGGTTATGGTCAGGGGGTCGATCTCGCCGCTTGCGGCCCTTTGCAGGACCTCAAGCCCGCCGTTGGGCATGGAGAAGGGGTTGTGGCAGAACTCAAGCTGGCCGGATTCCTCGCCAATCTCGTACATGGGGAAGTCCACTATCCAGCAAAAGGCGTACTGCTCGGCGTCCATGTGATTTTTGCACATAGCGCCCAATTTCGACCTGAGCACCCCGGCGCACTTCTGGGCCTCCGGCTTCTTCCCGGCGGTAAGGCCCACAAAGCAGTTGGGCTTAAGCTCCAGGGCGGAGATCACACTGTCCTTGATCGGCTCCACGAACTTGGCTATGCCGCCCACAATATTGCCGTTCTCGTCCAGGCGGAACCAGAAGGGCTTACGGCCGGACTGGACCTCCACGTCGGCGCACAGCTTGTCTATCTGCTTGCGGGTGCCCTCAAAGTCCGTGACCACCACGGCCTTGACGGTGTTATTTTCAAAGGGCCCGAAGCCGCACCCGGCCAGGACGTCGGTGGCGTCCCGGAGCACCAAATCTATACGCAGGTCCGGCTTGTCGGAGCCGTACTTGTCCATGGCCTCAAGGTAGGGTATCCGCGTAAAGGGCGCGGAGCTTGCACGGTCATATGTGCCGTATTTTGCGAATATGGGCGGCAGGACCTTCTCCAAAACGGCAAAGACGTCGTCCTGTCCCGCGAAGGCCATCTCCATGTCCAGCTGGTAAAACTCCCCCGGCGACCTGTCGCCCCGGGCGTCCTCGTCACGGAAGCAGGGGGCTATTTGGAAGTACTTGTCAAAGCCGGAGGTCATCAGCAGCTGCTTGAACTGCTGGGGAGCCTGGGGCAGGGCGTAGAACTTCCCCGGGTGCTTGCGGGCCGGGACGAGATAGTCCCGGGCGCCCTCGGGGCTGGAGGCCGTCAGGATGGGCGTGGTTATCTCAAGAAATCCCTCGTCTATCATGGCGTTTCTCAGCGCCGCCACCACGTTTGAGCGCAGTACGATGTTCTTCTTCACCTCGGGATTGCGAAGGTCCAGGTATCTGTACTTGAGCCTCAGCGCCTCGTCGGCCTCCCGGGAACGGTTTATCTGGAATGGCAGCTCGTTATATCTGCACCGCCCCAGAAGCTCCACGGACTCGGGTACGACTTCGATATCGCCTGTGGGCAGGTTGGGGTTTTTACTGCTCCGCTCCCGCACCGTGCCGTTCACGGCGATGGTGGACTCCTTGTTTATGGCCTTGAGCTGATTTAAGATAGCCTCGTCCTCTACCACCACCTGAGTGGTGCCGTAAAAGTCCCGGAGGACCAGAAAGGCCAAATTCGCGCTGACGGCCCTGATATTCTCAAGCCAGCCCACCAGCCGGACCTTTTTCCCGGCATCCGTGAGCCTCAGCTCGTTACAGTTGTGTGTACGTGATTGAGTCATGGTTTATCAACTCCGAAAATCAAAATCTGCTGTCGACAAAGGCCCAAGGGCCTTTGTCCGACAAGGGGGGGGACGTGCGGACTAAATTTTTGAATTTTGCGGAATTCAAAAATTCAGTCCTGCCGTTTTGCTTCGCGCACGGCCCGAAGGGCCGCACACTCCGCAAAACAAAAGGGATTTTTCGCAAGGCACATGTCCTTGCAAAAAATATTTATAGTTTGTGGGCCTACGCCGCCTCCGTCGCCTCGGGCTCCGTGGGCTCAGGCTCCGGCTCGGGGTAGAGGGGGATGAGAAGTTCGTAGACCTCCTCCGCCCACTCGTCCTTGTCCTGAGTGGTGACGGTGACGGGCTCGGCGCCTATGAGCCTCAGCGTCCCGCCGGTATACTCCACGGTGAGGAAGCTGTCGGCTATGGAGCACCGGAAGGTGAGCCGCCAGCACTTATCGCCGGGAGCGGGGGTTGGGGCGGCGCTTGAGAATATCCCGCCAGGCGTGCGCCCGAAGCCCCGAAGGTCGAAGCACTCCACGATGTCGTCAAAAACGCCGTCGTCCTCGGTGACCGTTATGGGCGCGGCCCCGGGGGCCTCCGGGTCCTCGGTCCAGGCCCGGACGGTGATCTCGCTGACGGCGGCGAAGTTGAACACCCCGCTGGCGTAATTTTCCGCCGCCATGGGCCGGCAGAGTATGAGCCCCACCGTCAGTACCACCGCCAAAAGTATGGCGACGATGATGAGCGCGTTTTTAAGTGTCATGGCTCTATCCCTTTATGGGCCGGACCGGCGGCCTTGCCGCAAGGGCCCGGGCTATGTGCTCCGGCGCCTCGCTTAAAGCCACCGTTATCTGCTCGCCCGTGGCCATATCCTTCAGGGAGACGCTGGCGCTGGCGGCCTCGTCCTCGCCTAAAAACGCCGTGTAGGGCACCCGGAGCTTGTCGGCGTAGGCCATCTTCGCCTTGAATTTTTTTGCCTCGGAATATATCTGTGCCCTGACGCCATTTTCCCTCAGCGCCGTGGCCAGTCTTATGGCCGGGGCGGGGTCCGAGGTCATGGGCAGTATGAGCACGTCCGCCGGGGCGGTGGGCAGGTCCTCGGAGAACATCCCCACGTCGTCCAGAATGAAAAAGAGCCTTGTAAGCCCGATGGATATGCCCACGCCGGGAAGTTTCCTGTCCGTATAGTACCCCGCAAGATCGTCGTATCTCCCGCCGGAGCACACAGAACCCACCTCCGGGTGGTCGGGGAGCGTCGTCTCGTAAACCGTCCCGGTGTAGTAATCAAGCCCTCTGGCTATGGTCAAATCCAGCGCGAAGTGGCTCTCCGGTACCCCGAAGGCGCCGAGATACGCGGCCACGGTGGCAAGCTCCTCAAGGCCCTTATCGAAGGTCACGTTTTTTCCCCGGTAGCCCTCCAGCGCGGCCAGAACATCGGCGTTGGAGCCCTTTATGGATATGAAGCTCAGTATTTCGTCAGCTAAGCCCCCGTCAATGCCCAGGTCCTCCGTGAGTATGGCCCTGACCTTGCTTTGGCCTATCTTGTCGAGCTTGTCTACCGCGCGCATGATGTCGCCCGATTTATCGGAGAGCCCCAGCATATCGTAAAAGCCCGTCAGGAGCTTGCGGTTATTCACACGTATGACGAATTTTTCAAGTCCCAGCTCCATGAAAAGCCGGTAGATAACGGAGGGTATCTCCGCCTCGTTCATTATACTGAGCTCCCCGTCGCCTATCACGTCTATGTCCGCCTGATAAAACTCCCGGAACCTGCCCCTCTGGGCTCGCTCTCCCCGGTAGACCTTGCCTATCTGATACCGGCGGAAGGGGAAGGTGAGATTGGCGTAATTCATCGCCACGTATTTTGCCAGGGGAACGGTCAGGTCGAAGCGCAGTCCCAGATCGCTGTCACCCTTGGTGAAGCGGTATATCTGCTTTTCCGTCTCGCCGCCGCCCTTGGCCAAAAGCACCTCGGCGGCCTCGATGACCGGCGTATCAAGGGGAGTAAAGCCATAGAGGGAGTAGACCCGCTTTATAACCTCGGTCATTTTTTCCATTCTGACCTGCTTTTGGGGAGTGAGCTCCATGAAGCCCGACAATGTGTGGGGTTTAATGCGTTCCATGAATGAATGTCCTTTCGCAAAAAAGCCCCCGCCCGTGAGCGGGGGTGATGTGTGTCAAAAAGTCACTTTTTCGGGTTGACGATATCGCGCCAATCGAGCATGCCGTCCTTAAGTCCCCGTATGAGGACCTCGGCGGTGGCCACGTTGGTGGCAAAGGGCACGTTCTGCTGGTCGCAGAGACGGCCTATCTTGTTGGTGGAGGCGGCGGCCCTGGGGTCCGTCGGGTCGGAGAAGAACAGCACCAGGTCCAGCTCGTTATAGGCAAGCCTCGCCGCCATCTGCTGGTCCCCGCCCTGGTCGCAGGACAGATACAGCTCGATGGGCAGACCCGTGGCCTCCTTCACCAGCCTCCCGGTGGTATTTGTCGCGCAGATGGAGTGGGCCTGAAGTATCCCACAGTAGGCGATGCAGAATTGCACCATCAGTTCCTTCTTCCTGTCATGTGCCATCAGGGCAATGTTCATACCGTCACCAGCTTTCTATAAAATAAAAAATAAAAATTCCGCTTTGGCGCCCTTGCCGCGAAGCGGCGTCAAGGGGAGCTGTCACGGGCTCCGCCCGTGACTGAAGGGTCAAATCTATCTCTTTGGCTCTCCTTTTTAAAGGGGAGCTGTCACGGGCTCCGCCCGTGACTGAGGGGTCCTCCCCCGATTCCGCTTCACGCATCGAAACCCCGGGAGCTGTCACGAAGTGACTGAAGGGTCACACCCCGTCTGAAAGGTCATATCCTCCCCAGCGGTATCCTCTCTCCGGTCATTCTCCTTGCCACGTTCTGAAACTGGGGCCAGGCACGGCGGGAGCCGTAGAGCATTAGAGGCATGCCTAAATTCAGGGCCTCGCTGACGCCCTCGTCCTCGCTGACCACGCCGATGAGCCT
>CANQUO010000135.1 GCA_947627085.1 uncultured Oscillospiraceae bacterium | reverse complement strand
GTATACTCTGTTACCGACAAGTCAAGGGAGATACTGGAAAACCTCAGGCGCGGCGGGCCAACCACACTGGGGGGCTTGTTCCGCCAGTCCCACAGCAGGACGGAGCTCGTGGCCACATTCATAGCGCTGCTGGAGCTGTGCCGTGAGGGCAGCGTCACGCTTGACGGCGAAGGGGACGAGACAGAGGTCACGAGCGTCATGCGCGCGTCGTGAATAACAGGTGAAGGTAAGTTATGGATATAAACGATTTGGAAGGGGCCATTGAGGGCATACTGTTCGCGTCGGGCGAGGCGGTGAGCGTGAAGCGCATCGCGGCGGTGCTGGCGGTGGACGAGGAGCTTGTACTGGACGCGGCAAAGCATCTTTCGGACATGCTGGTCTACAAGCGGCGCGGCATAAGACTTTTGCGCCTGGAGGGCTCGCTCCAGCTGTGCTCCGCTCCGGAGTACGGTGACGTCATCCGTCAAGCGCTGGAGACGAGAAAGCCGCCGAAGCTCACTTCCACGGCGCTGGAGGTCCTGGCGGTTGTGGCATATTTCCAGCCGGTGACGAGGGCATATATCGAGGAGCTTCGAGGGGCGGACAGCTCCTACACCGTTGGGGTGCTCACGGAGCGGGGGCTCATAGAGCCCTGCGGGACGCTGGACGCCCCGGGCAGACCCACGCTCTTCAGGACGACAAACAATTTTTTAAGGGTATTTGGACTTTCCTCCTTAAATGAGCTTCCGGAGCTTCCCCAGAAGGGCGAGGCGGACGGTGAACAGCTGAGGATACAGGAGACGATAGACGCCCTGGGCGCCGTGGAGGGCGCAAGCGAGAATGCCGAGCCCGGGCGGGGACTTGACGGGGAATAAATAAGCTATGGAAAGGACGGTGAGGGTATGACGCTCATATTTTTGATAGTTATGATAATTCTGGCATGCTTCGGACTTTGGAAGGCCGCCCTTATCATGCTGGGCGTCACGCTCATCATCGACTTTCTCATACTCATTCTGCGAGTCGGCGCCAGGGCCACGCTGGAGGACAACGTATTCTCACTCAAAATAATCGCGGGGCCGGTAAAGCTGAAGCTCTTACCGAAGGACGAGGACAAGGCCAAAAAGCCGAAGCCCGAAAAGCCAAAGAAGGGAAAAAAGGAGAAAAAGAAGGAAGAGGAGAAAAAGGAGCCCGGGGAGAAGAAAAAGCCAAAGATCAAGGTGACGCTGGAGCTTGTGACCACGGCGCTGAGAGCCGTTGGGGAGCTTTTATCGAGGCTCCGCCGGAAGATAGCCATCGACAAGCTGACCGTCCACTACACCGTGGCCTCCGACGACCCGGCCTCGGCGGCCATGACCTTTGGGTACGCCTCGGCGGGCGTCAACGCTCTGATGCCGGTATTGGAGAACACCTTCAAAATCAAAGAGCGCGACGTTGGCGCGGCGGTGGATTTTGAGGCTGAGGAGAACGTAATTTACGTAGACGCACAGCTAACCATAGCTGTTTGGGAAATAATATACATTGCCCTGGCGGTGTGGCCGGTAGTGAAGGTCATCATCGCCGGAGCACGAAAAGGAAAGGTGGATAAAAATGGACAAGCATCCGATCAATGACCTCATGGGTACCGTGATGGAAAAGCTCCGGAACATGGCGGACACGAGCACCGTGATAGGGGAGAGCATCGTGACGCCCGACGGCATCACCATTATCCCCGTCTCCCGGGTGAGCATGGGCTTTGCCTCCGGCGGCTCGGACTTCACAGGCAAGCACCAGAAGGAGGGCCAGGCCAGCCCCTTCGGCGGCGGCACCGGCGGCAGTGTGAAGGTGGAGCCCATAGCCTTCGTGGTGATAAAGGCCGGACAGGTCAGAGTTATGACCATCGAGCCGCCCGCGTCGACCACCGTTGACCGCGTCATCGACAGCGCCCCGGAGATCGTGGACAAAATTTCCGCCATGATCGACAAGAAGAAGGCCGAAAAGGCCGCCACAGAGGAGAGCGCGGAATAACCCGGCGCTCCGCGAGGCATAATAGCGCCGGATAAAGGTGGTGTTATTATGCCCAAGGGCAAGATCATATCGGCAATCGCCGCCTGCTCGCTCATGGCGGCGTTTACCGTTTTTGACGCGCGGGCGGACGTGAGCGTGTCCGCAAGATCCGCGATACTCATGGAGGCCTCTACCGGGACGGTGATTTTTGAGAAGGACCCGGACGAGAGGATGCTGATCGCCAGCACCACGAAGCTCATGACGGCACTGGTGGCCCTGGAGAACGCCTCCCTTGACGAGGTAGTAACAGTGCCGGCGGAGTGCGTGGGCGTGGAGGGCTCCTCCATGTACCTGAAGGCCGGGGAGGAGCTCACCATGCGGGAGCTCCTTTACGGGCTCATGCTGGAGTCCGGCAACGACGCCGCCGTGGCGGTGGCAACGCACGTATCGGGGTCGGTGGAGGGCTTTGTCAGGCTCATGAACGACAGGGCGGCCTCCCTCGGCCTTGAGAACACCCATTTTGTAAACCCCCACGGCCTCAACGCCGAGGGCCACTACTCCTCGGCCCGGGACCTGGCGAAAATCATGGCCGAGGGGATGAAAAACCCCCTCTTTGCCCAGATCGCCACAACGAAGAGCATAAGCTTCGGGGCGCGGACCTACTCTAACCACAATAAGCTCATGTGGAGCTATGAGGGCATGGAGGCCGGAAAGACCGGGTTTACAAAAAAGGCCGGGAGGACGCTGGTCACCTGCGCCGAGAGGGACGGGCTCAGGCTTATATGCGTGACGCTAAATGACGGGGACGACTGGCGCGACCACACGGCCCTGTACGACATGGGCTTTGAACTGTGGCAGGCGAAGAAAATAGCGGGAGAGGGCGAGACAGTGGGCCGGGTGCCGGTCATATCCGGGACCGCGCCCTTTGTTGCGGTCCGGCCCGAGCGCGCGCTCACCGTGGCCGCGCCGATGGATATGGAGCTTGAGACGCGCATGGAGCTTCCCGATTTCGTCTACGCCGGAGTGCGCGCCGGGGACAGGGCCGGGACCATCACCGTCACAGGCGGCGGAAGGGTCCTTGCAAGGGCGGAGCTTGTATACGCCGGCAGTGTAGCGAGGCTCCCCGGGAAAAGATAAAACCTCCCGGGGCTTTGAGAGATGAGGTGATATTACGCGGGAGCGGCTTCAGAAGATACTGGCATCCCGGGCGGGCATGTCCCGCCGGGCGGCGGAGAGATACATAGAGGAGGGCCTTGTTACCGTGAACGGCGCGGTGGCGAAAATAGGCGACAGCGCTGATGCCGAGGCGGACGAGGTGGCCCTTCGCGGCCGGGTCTTAACCGCGGGACCGGTGAGGCTATACTATATCGCCCTCAATAAGCCCGTGGGGTATGTGACCACCATGAGCGACGAGAAGGGCCGAAAGACCGTGGCGGAGCTTGTGTCCGACGTGCCGGAGAGGGTCTACCCCGTGGGGAGGCTGGACATAAACTCCGAGGGGCTCATAATAATGACCAACGACGGGGAGCTTGCGAACCGGGTCATGCACCCCTCCGGCGAGAAGGAGAAGGTCTACCGTGTGATGGTCGCCGGGGACGTGGACGCCGGGGCGAAAAGGCTCGGCGAGCCCATGGAGCTTGACGGGGTGGCGATTTCAAAGCCGAGAGTGCGTATTTTGAAGCGTGAGGGGCGGCTTGCCACCCTTGATATTACCATCCACGAGGGACGAAACCGCCAGGTCCGGCGCATGTGCGACATCGCGGGGCTGGAGGTAAAGAGGCTCACGCGGATAGCCGTGGGGGGCGTGAAGCTGGGAAATCTGCCCAAGGGCCATTGGCGGGAGCTCACGGCGGAGGAGATAACTTCACTCAAGAAATGAATCTGAAGGGAACAGGTTCATAAATTGCAGTTTTTATACTAATACCCATTTAAAAGGAGACACCGAGCAACGAGAATTTTTTGTGTCAGGCAAGGAAGTCGCCGCAGGGAATACCCATTGGTATTTCCAAGGCGGCTGACGCCGCATGACGCAAAAAAGGCCGTTGCGAATGACTCGTTTTAATTGGGTATTAGTATAATGAATTGGGACTTGCATTTTTGGCAAAAAGAAATATAATATATGCGGATATGAAGTTGGCCACGTGGCCTTGTGATTTATCCGAAATAACCTGTCAAAGGTGGGATGTGTCATGAACAATGATGTCCTGGCGGCAATAAAGTCCCTGTCGCCCACTTTTTCAAAGGGCCAGAGGCGCATTGCCGCTTTTATCAATGACAACTACGAAAAGGCCGCGTTTATGACAGCCGGGAAGCTGGGCCTTGCGGCGGGGGTGTCGGAGTCCACGGTGGTAAGGTTCGCCTCGGACTTAGGCTACGACGGCTACCCGGAGATGCGTAGGGCAATGCAGGAGCTTGTGAAGAACAGGCTCACCACCGTACAGCGCATAGAGGTGGCCCGTGACATGATATCCGGCGCCGACGTGCCGGAGACGGTCCTCAACTCCGATATGGCGAAAATTCGCCACACGCTTGAGGAGCTGGACCGGGAGCAGTTCAAAAGGGCGGCGGAGACCATAAGCCGCGCCAAGACCGTCTACATAGTGGGGGTGCGCTCCTCGGCGGTCCTGTCGAGCTTCATGGGCTTTTATCTAAATCAGCTTTTCCCCGATGTGCGCGTCATATCCCAGAGCGCCTTTTCCGAAATATATGAGCAGGTCCTGCACATCTCCGAGGGGGACGTGCTGGTGGCCATATCCTTCCCGAGATATTCCCGCCGCACCATAATGGCCATGCGCTACGCCCGGGACAAGGGCGCGAAAATAGTGGGCATTACGGACTCCGAGTCAAGCTTAGTCGCGGAGCTTGCGGACGTGAAGCTCTACGCCAGGAGCGACATGGTCTCCTTCCTTGACTCCTTAGTCGCGCCGCTGAGCCTCATTAACGCCCTCGTGGTGGCGGTGGCGGAGCAGTCCAACAAGGACCTGGGCGAGACATTTGAAAAATTGGAGAACATCTGGACGGAATTTGACGTTTATGAAAAATACGACCAGTGACCTTACGGTCATCGGCGGCGGCGCGGCGGGCCTTATGGCCGCGGGACTTGCCGGCCGGTACGGACTTTCGGTCACCGTTCTGGAAAAGACAAGCTACACAGGCCGGAAGCTGGGCATAACCGGCAAGTGCCGGTGCAACGTGACGAATGACTGCTCCGTGAGGGAGGTTATAGCCAATATCCCCAGGAACGGGAAATTTCTTTACAGCGCCATGACGGCCTTCCCGCCCCGGCGCGTCATGGAGCTTTTCGAGGAGCTGGGAGTCCCCCTTAAGGTCGAGCGGGGCAACCGCGTATTCCCGGTGTCCGACCGGGCCGGTGATATCGTGGAGGCGCTGAGGGGATTTTGTAAGACAAACGGCGTGCGGGTAGTACACGATGGCGCTGTTGATATCCTCACTGATAACGGAGCGGCCGCCGGGGTAAAAACGGCAAAGGGTGAGTACCCCGCGAAAAACGTACTTATCGCCACCGGGGGCCTGAGCTACCCGGTCACGGGCTCGGACGGGGACGGCTATAAGCTGGCGAAAAAGCTGGGCCACAGCATCGTCCCGCCCCGGGGAAGTCTCGTGCCGTTGGAGGCGGAGGGCGACGAGTGCGGGCGCATGCAGGGCTTCGCCCCGAAAAACGTGGCCATAAGGGTCGTTGACGGGAAGGGGCGGAGGGTCTACGAGGACTTCGGGGAGATGCTCTTTACGCATTTTGGCGTCTCGGGGCCCATGATACTCTCGGCCTCGGCCCACATGAGGGATTTTGAAAAGGAGAGCTACACGCTCTATATCGACTTAAAGCCCGCCCTCGATATGGAGACACTGGACAGGCGCATACTCAGGGACTTTGAGAAGTACAAAAACCGGGACCTCATAAACGCCCTGGGGGACCTTCTGGGCAGGAGCATGATACCGGTGGTGGTGGAGAAGTCCGGCATACCGCCCCACACCCAGGTAAATTCCGTGACAAGGGAGCAGCGCCGCGCTTTGGCGGAGGTCCTGAAGGCCTTCCCGGTGAAAATATCGGGCCCCCGTCCCGTGGAGGAGGCCATAGTCACC
>CANQUO010000134.1 GCA_947627085.1 uncultured Oscillospiraceae bacterium | reverse complement strand
AAAAGACGTCTCATATGATCTTCTACGCGCTTTGCGCTATAAAAAGCAGACATTTTTCAAATGTCTACTTTTTAAAGAAGATCAGTATAAGCGCCGCACGGCGCAAAAAGCCTGTATATAAGGATTTTATCCAGATTAAAGTATTTTAACACAATATACCGTATTTGTCAACTTTTCGGCCCACCGCTTTAAGTGTAATACTTCCTTAGCGGGAAAAAGCGCGAATGTCCGTTGGTCAGTATAAGTTATGCCCTTTTGAGCTCGTAGGTCATATCGCCGGTATTGTCGATGGTGAGGACGCCGTAGGTGCGCTCGCCCATGCCCACCGAGCCCGGGTTTATGACCAGCATACCGTTGACGTTTTCAAAATGGGGCGTATGGGTGTGGCCGAAGAGCGCAACGTCGGCCCCCGCCGTGAGAGCCGTGTTTATGAGGCCGTCGAGGCTCATTTTCACCCCGAAGCAGTGGCCGTGGGTGATGAATAGCTTTTTCCCGCGTATCGATATGAGCCTGTACCTCTCCCCTCCGAAAAAGGTGTCGCAGTTGCCGGCGATATTGGCCACGGGTATGGTTGGAAAGCGGCGGGAGAGCTCCTCGGCGTCCGTCTCCATATCGCCAAGGTGGATGATCTGGTCCGGCTTCTCCTCCAGCGTAGCTGTGACCATGGGCTCTACGTATCTGTGGGAGTCTGAAAAAACAAGTATCTTCATAGTGACCTTCCTTGTGAAAAGTGAATATACTGGCTTGTGAGATCGGAGGGTGAGATATGGACAACGAACTTCAAAAGACCGCCGACAGATTTCTCTCCGGCGACGACGGTAAGAAGATCGCCGAAAAACGCGGCGATATAGAGCGCCTGGCCTCCTCCCCCGACGGGGAGCGTGTCCGGGCGGCCCTGAAAAAGGGCGGCTTTGAGGACGCGGTGCGCCGTGGCGACACCAACGCGGTCAAATCTGCCGTGGAGAACATCCTGAAAACCGACTCCGGAGCGCGGCTCGTGGAGAGCCTGCGCTCGCTGATGGGTAAAAAGTGAGGGGGCCGCAAAAGTGGGCGAGTTTGAGGATATGCTGAACTCCATCCTCTCCTCACCAAACGAGATGGAGAAGATAATGGATATCGCGAAAGAGCTCACAAAGGGCGGCGACGCTCCCCGGGAGACCGAGGCCGCGCCAAAGGCGGAGCCGAAGCCGGAGGCCATCCCAAATTTGGGGGATATAAGCCCAAAAATGCTGGGAGCCATCGGAAAGGTAATGGGAGAGCTCAAGCACGGCGGGGACGACAAGGCGGCATTAGTCAACTCCATGAAGCCCTACCTCAAGCCCCAGCGCCGGGAGACGCTGGACAAAGCCGTGAAGATCGCCCGGGTCGCCCGTGTGGCCCGGACGGCTATCAGCGAGTTTGGGGGGGACCTGGACCTTGGCCTATAATATTCAGCCCCAGTGGTACTACCGCCAGCAAAAGGGCGCCGCGCCCTCCCGAAGGCCGCCGCCCCAAAGCGCCGCGCCTTCGCCCCCAGCCCGCGAGACCAACGGCGGCTCCCACGCCGCCCCGGCAAATAAAGCCGCTCCCCGGCGACAAAGCGCCGCGCGGCGCTCCCCCATTGATATCGGGGACCCGGGGGACATTTTACTCTTGACGGTGCTCCTCTTTCTCTATCTGGAGAGCCGTGACCCGGACTTCCTCATAATCCTCATCGTGGTCGGATTTTCTGTTCTCAGACACGACGGGGAGGACGGTTAGATCATCTGCCGTCCTCCTCGTTTTTTTCTGTTTCCGTCCCGGCGGCCGCGCCGTCCTCCGGCGCTTTTTCCGGTATCTTTTCCTGCTTTTCCACCTTGTCGTCGTGGCTCTTTATGAGGGCTATGCCGATTATTATGGCCACGCAGAAGGAGAGCACGAGTATTAGCGCCTTCATCTCGCCGCTGGTGGTGATTATCACCGCCGACAGGCCCAGCACGGCGGATATGGCGTAGAGCACGGCCACGGACTGCTTCTGGGAAAAGCCCATGTCGATGAGCCGGTGGTGGAAGTGCCCCCTGTCCGGACTCATGGGGTTCTGGCCCTTCAAAAGCCGCCTCACTATGGCAAAGCAGGTGTCGAATATGGGGAGCGCCAGGGCCAGAAGAGGCACGGCGAAGGAAATTATGGCGTAGAACTTCAAAAGCCCTATCACCGACACCGTGGACAGTACATAGCCCAGCAAAAGCGCCCCGGTGTCGCCCATGAATATCTTGGCGGGGTTTAAGTTGTAGGGCATAAAGCCCAGGCACGCGCCCAGCACCGCCGCCAACAGCACGGCTATGTCCACCTGGCGCAGTACGAGGGATATGACCAGTATGGAAAGGCTGGATATGGCAGACACGCCGCAGGCGAGGCCGTCCAGCCCGTCAATGAGATTTATTGAGTTGGTTATGCCGACTATCCAAAATATGGTTATCGGTATGCTCCAAGCCCCGAAGCTTATATACTGGGCGTCGCTCCAGAATATGGGGTTGGCGATGTGCTCTATCCTGACGCCGAAGGCCACCGCCACGCCGGCGGCGCCGATCTGCACCACGAATTTAAGCAGCGCCGGAAGGGGCACGATGTCGTCGATGGCCCCCACGGTGACGATTATCACGGAGCCTAAGAGTATGCCCTGGACCTGGCGGTTCAAATCGGCAAACAGCACCACGCCCACTAAAAAGCCCAGGAATATGGCAAGTCCACCCTGCCTGGGAATGGGGTGGTCGTGCATCCGCCGGTTGTCCTTGGGCACGTCCACCGCGCCCACCTTGACGGCGAAGGAGCGCACCAAAGGCGTCATGGCGAAGCACACCGCCACGGACACCAGCATTGTAAGGCCGATTTTCAAAAGGTCCTGCAATTGAATATTCATATCCCGTATCTATCCCCTACAAGGTCACTTCTGGATAAAACCGACCTTTTTATATACCTTTCTCAGGGTCTTTTCGGCCACATATGAGGCCTTCTCCGCGCCCTTGCGGTAGACCGACTCCAAATACGCCTTGTCCTTTAAAAGTCTCTCCGTCTCCTCCCGGATGGGCCGGAGGGTCTCGATGACCGCCTCGCCCACGGCGGGCTTGAATACGCCGTAGCCTTTTCCCGCAAACTCCGCCTCTATCTCGTCGTAGCTTTTGCCGGTGACGGAGGCGTATATGGTCATGAGGTTTGAAACTCCCGGCTTCGTCTCCGGATCAAACCGGACGCAGTTTTCGGTGTCGCTGTCGGTGATGGCGCGCTTGAATTTCCGGGCGATATCCTCCGGACTGTCAAGGAGATACACGCACCCGTCGGGGATGGACTTTGACATCTTCGATTCCGGCATGTTGAGACTCATTATCCTGGCGCCCACCTTGGCTATATAGGGCTCCGGCATTTTGAACACCTCGCCGTACAGGCCGTTGAAGCGCTGGACGATGTTCCGGCACAGCTCCACGTGCTGTCTCTGGTCCTCCCCCACCGGCACGAAATCCGGCTGGTAGAGCAGTATGTCCGCCGCCATAAGGCAAGGGTAGGTGAAAAGGCCGCCGTTGACGTTCTCCGCGTGCTTTGCGGACTTGTCCTTAAACTGGGTCATGCGTGAAAGCTCGCCGAACATGGCGTAGCAGTTGAGCACCCAGCCCAGCTCCGCGTGCTGGTGGACGTGGGACTGGATGAAGAGCGTGCACTTCTCCGGGTCAAGGCCGCAGGCGATGTAGCTTGCAAGGAGTGTCATTGTCTGCCGGCGAAGTGCCGCGGGCTCCTGCCGCACGGTGATGGTGTGGAGGTCCGCCAAAAAGAAGTAGCAGTCAAACTCCTCGATCATCTTCGGCCAGTGGCGCAGGGGCCCTAAGTAGTTTCCCAGATGAAGCGCCCCGCTTGGCTGGATGCCGGAGAGCATAACTTTCTTGTTTTCTGTATTTTCCATGGTTTTTCCTCGAATTTTTTATTTTGAGAGCCCGTACTCCGCCGCTAATTTCTTAAAGGCGGGAAGGGACCTTATTATCATATCGTAGCTTACGCAGTAGGCCACGCGCACATAGCCCGGGCAGGCGAATGACGCGCCGGGGACGACTAAAATATTGTACTTTTTGGCGTTATTTGAAAACTCCTTGTCGTCCCCCGGGGTCTTGACCCACATGTAAAACGCCCCGTCGGGGTAGACGCACTCAAAGCCGGCATCGGTGAGGCCCTTATACAGAGCTCTGCGGTTTTTATCGTAGGCCGCAACGTCGGCGCTCTCCTCAAGGCACTCGGCCACCAGCCTCTGCTGTAAGCTGGGGGCGTTGACAAAGCCCAGGATGCGGTTGGCGATGACGGCGGCGTCAAATATGAGCTGGGCGTCGTCGCACTCGGAGGGTATGACCACATACCCGATGCGCTCGCCGGGGAGGGACAGGGACTTTGACCAGGAGTAGCCCACGAGAGTGTTGCGGTAATATTTCGTGAGCCAGGGCACCTCCCTCCCGTCGTAGGCAAGCTCCCGGTAGGGCTCGTCGGAGATGAGATAGATGGAGGTCCCGAGCTCTTTTTGCTTCTCCTCCAGCACCGCCGCGATGGCCTTTATGGTCTCCTCGGTGTATATAACGCCGGTGGGATTGTTGGGGTTATTTAAAATGAGCGCCTTTGTCTTTTTTGTTATGGCCGCCCTCAAGGCGTTGGCGTCGGGCTGGAAATTCCCCTCGATATTGGCCTTTATGGCCTTCAGGACGCCGTCAAAGTTGGAGACGTAATTGCCGTACTCCAGAAAATACGGGGCGAAAACAAGCACCTCGTCGCCGGGATTTAAGAGGGTCTTGAGAAGCACGTTGAGCCCGCCCGCGGCCCCCACGGTCATAATTATATTGTTCTCGGAAAAAGCGGTGCCGAAGCGCTTATTGAGGGACGCGGCCACCTTGGCCCTCACCTCCGGGTAGCCGGAATTTGACATGTACCCGTGAAGCTCCATGGGGTCGGTCTCCGTGGCGATGCGCACTATCTCCGACCTCACCTTCTCCGGCGCGGGGATATTGGGGTTGCCAAGAGAGAAATCGTAGACGTTCTCCCGGCCGTACTTCTCGGCCATACGTGCCCCTTCCTCAAACATGGCCCGAATGGCGCTCCCGCCCTCGGTCATCTTTATCATTTTTTCCGAAATCATATTAACACCCCGTTTTCACACAGTTGTGGATATTTTAGCATATCGGGAAGGAATTTTCAATAATAAATATGCAATTTGGCCCACCCCGGCCGGCGCTTCGCGCGGCCACCCCTCCCAAAGGGAGGGGCTTTTGTTGCGCGTAGCTTAAGAGCCCTCGAACATGTCGCGTTTGATAGCCTCGGGAAGTCTCGTTTTGTATTCCCCGGTGAAGCAGGCGGTGCAGTAGCCGTGGTTTTGGCTGCCGGGGAGCTCAGGAAGGCGCTCCACCTTCAGATAGCCCAGGGAGTCCGCGCCGATGAGCTGACATATCTCCGGCACCGTGTGCTTGCAGGCGATGAGATTTTCCCGGGAGTCTATATCCACGCCGTAGTAGCAGGGGTTTAAAAAGGGAGGGGCCGTAATTCTGACATGGACCTGGGTGGCCCCGGCCTCACGGAGTATGGCCACGGTGCGGGCTATGGTGGTGCTTCGCACTATGGAGTCGTCCACCAGCACCACCCGCTTGCCCTCCACCGTCTCGCGGACGGCGTTGAGCTTTATGCGCACGGAGTTTTCCCGGGACTGCTGGCCCGGGGATATAAAGGTGCGGCCAATATATTTGTTCTTTATCAGCCCTATATCATACGGTATGCCGCTCTCCTGGGAATAGCCGATGGCCCCGTCGGTGCCGGAATCGGGCACGCCAATGACGATATCGGCCTCGGCCGGGTGGTCCTTTGCCAGAAATCTCCCCGCTCTCAGCCTCGCGTGGTGGATGGAACAGCCGTCAATGGAGGAGTCGGGCCGGGCAAAGTAGATATACTCAAATATGCACATGGCCTCCGGGGCCTTGCCGCAGTTATCCCGTATACTGCGGACGCCGTCCCTGTCGAATACAACCACCTCGCCGGGCTCCAGGTCCCGGATGTACTCCGCCGAGACGGAGCTTAAGGCGCATGTCTCC
>CANQUO010000133.1 GCA_947627085.1 uncultured Oscillospiraceae bacterium | reverse complement strand
GGCCTTCTGGAGGGCGTAGAGCGCCACATTGCCGGAGCCGGAGATGACCACGGTCTGGCCCTCGAAGGACTTGCCGTTGGCGCGGAGCATCTCGTCGGTGAAGTAGCAAAGGCCGTAGCCGGTGGCCTCGGTGCGGGCCAAGGAACCGCCGTAGGGGATGCCCTTGCCGGTGAGGATGCCGGACCACTCGCCGGTGAGCTTCTTGTACTGGCCGAACATGTAGCCGATCTCACGGGCGCCGGTGCCGATGTCGCCGGCGGGGACGTCGATGTCCTTGCCGATGTGGCGGTAGAGCTCGTTTATGAAGCTCTGGCAGAAGCGCATGACCTCGTTATCGGACTTGCCCTTGGGGTCAAAGTCGGAGCCGCCCTTGGCGCCGCCCATGGGCAGGGTGGTCAGGCTGTTTTTGAAAATCTGCTCAAAGCCCAGGAACTTGATGATGCCGATGTACACGGAGGGGTGCAGGCGGATGCCGCCCTTGTAGGGGCCGATGGCGTCGTTGAACTGGATGCGGTAGCCGCGGTTGACCTGAATCTTGCCCTGATCGTCCACCCAGGGGACGCGGAAGATGATCTGGCGGTCGGGCTCAACGAGTCTCTCAAGGACGTTGGCCTCAACAAGGTCGGGGCGCTTGTCGATGACGGGCTCCAGGGTCTCCAGGACCTCGGTGACGGCCTGGATGAACTCGGGCTCCGCCGGGTTGCGCTTTTTGACAGTCTCAAGGACGCTGATAAGGTAGGCGTTCTTCATTTATGAAACCTCCAAAATATTAATATTCTACTGAAATTGAACGGATAAAAAATACGGCTCGGACACGCGCGGACAAAAGCCCGCGACGCCCTTGCCGTTAACGGCTATCATTTTACCGTTTTAAAACAGTATTGTCAATGGTCAATACATATAAATTTGAATTTTCATATAATTAATCTTGCAAAAAATAGACGAAGCCAAAAAAAGGGGCGGGCCGGAGGCCCGCCAAAATAGGGTTGTGGGATAAAGATATGAGCTTACGGTTCTCGATAGGTAAGATTTCGAGGATCGGATAAGCTGTAATCAAATAATACAACGAATGGGACAAATTGTAAATAGGAGATTTTGTCGAAGAAAAACTACTTTTGGCGCTTATCCCTCTCTGTTGCGTTTTACCGGAAACGGTAGTATAATATCCGAAGTCAAAGGAGAGGGGGATCGCCCGTGCCAAGGACGGTGATCGGGATACTGGCCCATGTGGACGCGGGTAAGACCACGCTGTCCGAGGCCCTTTTGTACAGCGCCGGGGATATAAGGAAATTGGGAAGGGTGGACCATGGGGATGCCTTTTTAGATAACTTCACCCTGGAGCGGGAGCGGGGGATAACCATATTCTCCAAGGAGGCAAGGCTTACATTGGGGAAAAAGACGGCCACGCTCCTCGATACGCCGGGGCATGTGGATTTTTCGGCGGAGGCGGAGCGGACGCTGGACGTTTTGGACTGCGCCATTCTCGTCGTCTCCGCTCCGGAGGGCGTCCAGAGCCACACGAGGACGCTCTGGAAGCTCCTTCGGGACAGGAACATACCCACGGCGCTCTTCATAAACAAGATGGACCTTCCCGGGGCGGACCGGGAGGGGATACTTTCCGAGCTCACAAAGGCCCTGGGGGACGGCTTTTTCGACCCGGCGCGCTTCGATTCGGAGGCGCTGGCCCTTTGCGACGAGGAGCTTTTGGAGGAGCACCTGGAGAGAGGTGAGCTTTCGGATAAGGCCCTTGACAGGGCCTTTTCGCCCATGCTGGTTCGGCGCGGCGCTGAAGCTTCAGGGTGTGGAAAAATTCCTCACGGGCCTTGAGCGCTTCGCGCCGGTGACGGCGCCGAGGGACGGCTTTGCCGCTAAGGTGTTCAAGATATCCAGGGACGAGGAGGGCAAGAGGCTCACCCATATGAAGATCACCGGCGGCGCCCTTCACGTCCGGGACACGGTGACGGGGCCGGACTGGGAGGAGAAGGTCACGGAGCTCAGGGTTTACTCCGGGGCGAAATTTGCCCCTGTAAACGAGGCCCTGCCCGGGGATATCGTGGCGGTCACGGGCCTTTCGGCCACCTTCGCGGGGCAGGGGCTTGGCGCTGAGCCGGACGGCAGGGCCCCGGCGCTGGAGCCGGTGATGAATTACGCGCTTATACTGCCCGCCGGGTGCGATATCCACAGGACCCTGGCGGAGCTGAGACAGCTTGAGGAGGAGGAGCCGGAGCTCAGGCTCGTGTGGGAGCCCCGGACCCAGAGCCTCAGCGCCCAGATAATGGGCCAGGTACAGCTGGAGATAATAAGCAAGCTGGCAAAGGACAGGTTCGGCCTTGAGCTTAAATTCGGCCCGGGGAACATCATATATAGGGAGACTATCGCCAATCGCGTGGAGGGCGTGGGGCACTACGAGCCATTGCGCCACTACGCCGAGGTGCACCTTATACTTGAGCCCGGTGAGCGGGGGAGCGGTGTGGAGATAAAGGCCGACGTACCGGAGGACACCTTAGCCAGGAGCTGGCAGAGGCTCATTTTGACCCACCTTCATGAAAAACAGCACCTTGGCGTGCTGACGGGCTCGCCCATAACGGACATAAAAATTACCCTCACCGCCGGGCGGGCGCATTTGAAGCACACCGAGGGAGGCGACTTCCGTGAGGCCACCTACCGGGCGGTGCGCCAGGGGCTGATGCGTGCGGAGAGCGTCCTTTTGGAGCCCTGGTACGACTTTCGGATGGAGCTTCCCCGGGCGAATGTCGGCAGGGCCATGACGGACCTTCAGCGCATGGGCGCAAGGTTTGCCCAGGGGGACGATGTGGAGGATATGACGGTGCTCACGGGCTCCGGGCCGGTGTCGGCGCTGAGGGAGTACCCCGGCGAGGTGACGGCCTACACCCGTGGCCGGGGGCGCGTGAGCTTCGTATTCCACGGCTACGAACCATGCCCTGAGCAGGACGCGGTGGTGGAGGCCCTGGGCTACGACCCGGTGGCGGACCTTGCAAACTCCCCGGACAGCGTATTCTGCTCACACGGGGCGGGGGTGGTGGTGCCCTGGTATGAGGTGCCGAACCGTATGCACCTGGAGAGCACCTTAAACCCCCCAAAGCCCCCGGACCCGGTGCGGGAGGCGGCGGCCAGATACGTGAGGCTTGCCGCCACGGACAAGGAGCTCATGGCCATATTCGAGCGGACATACGGGAAAATAGAGCGGGGTGAGGAGGCCATACGGTCGGACCCCCGGCCCAGGACGGAGCCCAAGGCCCAAAAAAGAAAGCCCGTACCGCAAAAGGACGGACTTGAATTCGTGCTGGTGGACGGGTACAACATAATCTTCGCCTGGGAGGACCTTAAAAAGCTGGCCGCCCAGAGCTTGGATTCGGCCAGGGAGAAGCTCATCGAGAGGCTTCGCAACTACCAGGGCTTCCGCCAGTGCGCGGTGATAGTGGTGTTCGACGCCTACAAGGTGAAAAATAACCCCGGCCGTGTGGACAGGCTGGGCGGCGTGAGCGTGGTCTACACCAAGGAGGCGGAGACGGCGGACATGTACATCGAAAAAGCCGCCTACGACCTCTCAAAGCGCCACAACGTCCGGGTGGCCACCTCCGACGGCATGGAGCAGATGATAATACTGGGCGCGGGGGCCCTGAGAGTGCCGGCCAGCGCATTCGAGGCGGAGGTAAAGACCATCGAGCGGGCAATCGAGGACTACCTTCGGGACTACAACAGGGGTATGACGGACTGATGGAGATATTTGCAAAGCATTTCAATGAGCTCACGGCGGAGGAGCTCTACGATATCCTGGCTCTTCGCTCCCGGGTGTTCGTGGTGGAGCAAAACTGCGTCTATCAGGACCCGGACGGCATCGATAAGGACGCCTATCACGTCTGGGCAAAGGACGGGCGCGGCGTGGTGGCGTGCCTTCGGGTTTATGAAAGTCAGGGCGTCCATATAGGCCGTGTGGTCACGGCGTACCGCCGGGAGGGCCTGGGGAGCCTTATCATGGAAAGGGGCATCGCCGTGGCGGAGGAGAAATTCGCCGCCAGAGAGATACTCATAAGCGCCCAACAGTACGCCCGCCCCTTCTACGAGCGCTTTGACTTCAAAAAGCGTTCGGAGCCCTACCTTGAGGACGGCATCCCCCACATCGCTATGATCCGCTCAACCCCTAATTAAATAATTTTCGCAAGGACACGTGCCTTGCGAAAAATCCCTTTTGTCACACAAGTGCCGCCTCCGGCGGCGCGCGGCGTGACGGCAGAAAAAAATCGCGAATATGCCCGCGGGCATTTTCGCAATTTTTTTCGCACGTCCCCCTCTAATTTAAAAGGCTCCGCCTTTTAAATTATTCAGAAGCTTTCCGCATACGGGCGAAGCCCTCGGTGTACTCGTCCTCCGCCGAGACGATGCGCTTGGCGAAGGGGAGGAAGTACTGACCGTACTCCGTCAGCTCCACGCGGCGGGTGGAGCGGTTGAACAACGTCACGCCAAGCTCCTCCTCCAGCTCCTTTATGTGCCTGGACAGGGTGGGCTGGGAGAGGAAAAGCTTCTCCGAGGCGTAGTTGAAGTTTTTAAGCTCCGACAGGGTTATAAATTCTCTCATGCTCTGTATTTTCAAGATATTCAATCCTCTTTTTGTACAAGATGGGACATTTTTGTCGATATCAGGCTTTTATTCCAGAAAAAGTATACCACCTAAAACCATTTTGTGCAATAATTTATACAAAAGACAAATCAATTTACCAAAAAAAGTATCAATATTCGACATAAAACGCCCGCGCCCAAAAAGGTTGCGCCTTAGGCGTTTATTTCAAAACGGGAGGGTCACGGACCCTCCCCTACGGCACAATAGGGAAATCCCCCCAATCACCCCGTAGGGGCGGGTTCCAAACCCGCCCGAACCCCCGTCCCCGCCGCACGTTCTCCCTTGTCGACAAAGGCCAACGGCCTTTGTCGACAAACTGACGTCCCCGGCCGAAAGGCCGGGGACGTCCAATGCTATTGCGCCTTGTGGTGACCCAGGTGGAAGATGGCCACGGGGCCGTTGCGCCGGCGGGCGCTGGTGCGGCCCTCGGGCTTTATCTCGCCGGCAGCCATGAGGGCCTTTTTGGTGAGGGCCGGGCCGACGAGCTCATAGACCAGCACCGAGAAGAGCACCACGTTCCGGACCACCGCGCCGTCGGCGAGCTGTGTGGCGGTGAGGGCCATGCCCAGGGCCACGCCGGCCTGGGGCAGGAGGGTGATGCCTATGTATTTCGTGATATTCGGGGCGCATTTCGTCATCGCGCAGCTGCCGAAGGCGCCCACGTACTTGCCAAGGGAGCGGAAGAGGATGTAGACGACGCCGATGAGCAGGACCGTGGGCTGGGAGAGTATGCGCATGTCCAGCTCCGCGCCGGACAGGACGAAGAACAGCACGAACACCGGCGCCGTCCAGTCGTCGATGCGCCCCATGAGCTCCTGGGAGAAGTCGCAGATGTTGCAAAACACCGTCCCGGCCATCATGCACACAAGAAGGAGGCTGAAGCCGATGTGGACGCCGCCCACCTCAAACTCCGTCATGGATACGCCCACCGAGGCCAGCACGCAGGTGATGGACAGGGACAGGCGCTTTGAGCGGGAGTGGAAGTATTTTTCGAACCGGTGGAGGAGCCAGCCGGCCAGCGCGCCCAGAAGGAGTGAGAGGACGATCTCGATGACCGGCTCTATAAGTATGGTCCGCAGGCTGATGATGCCCTTCTCGATGGCCGTCGCCACGCCGAAGGAGGCGGAGAACAGCATGAGGCCTACGGCGTCGTCAATGGCCACCACCAGCAAAAGGAGCTTCGTGAGGGGGCCGTTGGCCTTATATTGCCGCACCACCATCAGCGTGGCCGCCGGGGCGGTGGCCGCGGCGATGGAGCCAAGAGTTATGGCCGAGGGGATGGATATGAGCTTCGGGGATATGAAGTGGAGGGCGATAAGTCCCGCGTCCACCAATACGGTGGTGATCACGGCCTGGAGGATGCCCACGGTGATGGCCTGACGGCCCATGTGCTTGAGCTCCGCAAGCCGGAACTCGTTGCCGATGGTGAAG
>CANQUO010000132.1 GCA_947627085.1 uncultured Oscillospiraceae bacterium | reverse complement strand
GGCCCTTCGACCCCAAATATTACACCGACTATCTGGAGCGCAAGTTCACGGAGGTGTACGGGCTTTGAGCGTTACGGTCACGAGAGAGAGGGCCAATTTAGGCCACGGCGAGACGGCCGGCCTTGTGAAAAAGGCCGTGGCCGCCGTGCTTATGGCCGAGGGCATAACCGAGCCCTGCCGGGTGGACGTGATGCTTACGGACGACGAGGGCATTGAGGCCATAAACTCAGAGCACCGGGGGGTGGACGCGCCCACGGACGTGCTGAGCTTCCCCATGAACGAGTTGGAGCCCGGGCGCTTTGAGCCGGAGACGTGCGAGAAAGACTACGACACCGGGGAGATAATTCTTGGCGACATGGTCATCGACATCCCCCGCTGTGAAAAACAGGGGGAGGAGTACGGCCACGGATATAAGCGCGAGGTGAGCTACCTTGCGGTGCACTCGACGTTGCATCTTTTAGGCTACGACCACATGGACGAGGGGCCGCAGAAGGCCCGGATGCGCGGCCGTGAGGACGAGATAATGGAGAGGCTCAAAATAAGAAGATAAAAGCTCAAATAAAGAAAGTTGAGGATCACCTATGATAAAACGTACAGCGCTTGTTACGGTAGTGGGAAGGCCCAATGTGGGCAAATCCACACTTGTCAACGCCATGGTGGGGGAGAAGGTGTCCATCGTGACGCCGAAGCCCCAGACTACCCGCAACCGCATTTTCGGCGTGGCCGAGAGAAATGAGACACAGCTGGTCTTTGCCGACACCCCGGGCTTCCACAAGGCCCGGACGAAATTGGGCGACTACATGGTACACGTGGTGGAGGAGTCCGTTGAGGACGACGTGGACGCCATATGCCTTGTGGTGGAGCCCGTGGCCAATATAGGCCGCCAGGAGGAGGGGCTTATAGCAAAAATAAAGGCCTCCCATGCCCCGGCGGTGCTTGTTATCAACAAGATAGACACGGTGGAAAAGCCGGAGCTTCTGCCGGTCATAGCCCTATATGCCAAGGAGTACGACTGGGCGTCCGTGGTGCCCATATCCGCAAGGCGCGGGCAGGGGCTTGACATACTCTTTGACGAGCTTGAAAAATTTGCCAAGGAGGACCAGCAGCTCTTCCCGGAGGACATGATAACCGACCAGACCACCCGGCAGATGTGCGCGGAGATAATAAGGGAGAAGCTCCTTCTGAACCTCCAGTCCGAGGTGCCCCACGGCACGGCGGTGGAGATAACGGTATTCAACGAGCGGGAGGACGGCGTCACCGAGATCACCGCCACCATATACTGCGAAAAGGAGAGCCACAAGGGCATAATCATCGGCAAAAACGGCGAGAAGCTCAAGGCCGTGGGCGAGGCGGCAAGACGAGATATGGAAAAGCTCTTGGAGACGAAGGTATATCTCAACACCTGGGTGAAGGTGAAGGAAAACTGGCGTGACTCCGGGGCGAATCTCAAGACCTTCGGCTATACAGAGTAAGACTGACAAGAAAAAATTTACCTCTCATAATCTACGCGCCGGTACACAACATAAAAGCGCGGGGAGAGAGGTAACGTAATGGACGTAAAAGGTTTATGGCGGCTTTTCTGGGCGACGGGGGATATACGTATATTCCTGGCCGCCAGGGGCATGGAAAATAAAAGAGAGGGAGAACGGACGGCCTGAGGGCCGTCCGGGGGCCGGGATGTACATAACGACGCCGGGACTTGTCCTGAGAGAAACGGAATATAAGGAGTCGAGCCGTATTTTGACGGTGCTGACGGCCGCCAACGGGAAGATAACCATAAACGCCAAGGGCGCAAAGCGCAAGGGGAGTAAGCTGGCGGCGGCCACGCAGCTACTGACGCTGTCGGAGATGACGCTTTTTGAGAATAAGGACAGGTACACCCTGACGGAGGCCCGGAGCGTGGAGCTCTTCCGGGGACTTCGGGAGGACATATCGAAGCTGGCCCTGGGGACGTATTTTGCCGAGGCGCTGGAGAGCCTTTCGGATGAGGACGCGCCAAGCCCGGAGCTGTTGTCCCTTGGCCTCAACGCCCTCTACGCCCTGTCGGAGGGGCTCAACTCCGACGGGATTATAAAGGCGGCCTTTGAGCTGAGATTGGCCTGCCTTTCGGGCTTTGAGCCCATGCTGAATGAGTGCCGGGCCTGCGGCAAGGATAGCATGACCGCGCCGGTGCTGTCCCTTTCCGGCGGGACGGTGTACTGCGCCGCCTGCCGGCCCGAGGGGGTGGGGGAGTGCGTGACCCTGACGCCGGGGGTGCTGGACGCCATGCGCCATATAGTCTCCGCCGACCCGAAAAAATTATACTCCTTCACCGTGGGACCGGAGACGGAGCGGAGACTTTCAAAAATATGCGAGGCGTACCTCCTGACTCAGCTTGGGCGGGGGTTCAGGACGCTTGATTATTATAAAACGGTAAGATAGGTGATTTATATGGATTTTGAACTTGGCTTCGGCACGGGCACGCAGAAAATATCCGTGCCGGATAAGAACATACTGGCGGTGCTCACCCCCAACGAGGTGGAGCGGGGCCTTACCGGGGAGGCGGAGGTGAGACGGGCATTATGCGAACCCATAGGCACCGGGCGGCTCCGGGACATGATAAGGCCCGGGGAGAAGATAGCCGTAGTTACCAGCGACGTCACCCGGCCCATGCCCACCTATAAGGTCATGCCGGCGCTTTTGGATGAGCTCTACGCCGGGGGAGCGAGGCCCGAGGATATTACACTCGTCTTTGCCCTGGGGAGCCACAGAGCGCAAACTGAGGCCGAGAGGCGGCATCTTGCCGGGGAGCGGGCGTACAGGGAGATAAAGTGTATTGACTCGGACCCCACGGACTGCGTACATATGGGCGTCACGAGCCGTGGAACGCCGGTGGATATATTCTCGCCGGTGGCAAACGCCGACAGGCGGATATGCCTTGGGAACATAGAGTATCACTACTTCGCCGGGTACTCCGGGGGCGCCAAGGCCATAATGCCCGGGGTCTCTACAAGGGCGGCCATACAGTCGAACCACTCCCGGATGGTGGAGGATACCAGCTGTGCCGGGAACCTTGAGACGAACAATCTCCGGGCGGATATCGAGGAGGCCGGGGACATGTGCGGCGTCGACTTTATCCTCAACGTGGTGTTGGACGAGCACAAGGAGATAATAAAGGCCGTGGCCGGCGACGTGAAAAAGGCCCACCGGGCCGGGTGCGAGTTTCTTGATAAGCTCTACATGAAGAAGATACCCGAGAGGGCCGACATCGTTGTGGTATCCCAGGGGGGCGCGCCGAAGGACCTGAACCTCTATCAGACCCAGAAGGCCCTTGATAACGCCAAGCACGCCGTTAAAAAGGGCGGCACGGTGATACTCGTAGGCTCCTGCCGGGAGGGGCTGGGGGAGCGTGTATTCGAGCGCTGGATATCCGAGGCAACCGATGCCCACAGCATGATAGACCGGGTCATGACGCGCTTTGAGCTTGGGGGCCACAAGGCCGCCGCCATCGCCATGGTGCTTGAAAACGCTAAGGTAGTGCTGGTCTCGGAGCTTCCGGAGGATACCGTCCGCTCGGCCTTTCTGACGCCCGCCCGCTCAGCTCAGGAGGCGCTGGACGGGGCGCTCAGGGAGTACGGGGAGGACGCCACGGTGATAATAATGCCCTACGGCGGGTCCACACTGCCCAGGGCGGAAGGGAGATAAAATGAGAAAATTTGACAGAGTATTCGTGATAGTGCTGGACTCCCTCGGCATCGGGGCCCTGCCCGACGCGGAGGAGTACGGCGATAAGGGCACGGACACCTTCGGCCACATTGCAGAGAGAATGGACCTCAAAATACCGAACCTTCAAAGGCTGGGTATCTCAAACCTCCACCCCCTTCGCAATGTCCCGCCGGCGGAAAAACCCATGGCCTACTACGCCTCACTCCGTGAGACGAGCCCGGCCAAGGACACCCTGACGGGCCACTGGGAGATGATGGGCATACACACCACAAAGCCCTTCAAAACCTTCACCGACACGGGTTTCCCCCCGGAGCTCATCGCGGAGCTTGAAAAGCGCACGGGCCGCAAGTGTATCGGCAACAAGTCGGCCAGCGGCACGGAGATTTTGGAGGAGCTTGGCGAGGAGGAGATAGCCACCGGCCACATGATAGTCTACACCTCCGCCGACTCCGTCCTGCAGATTTGCGGCAACGAGGAGACCATGGGACTTGAGGAGCTCTACCGGTGCTGTGAGATCGCGAGAGAGCTCACAATGCGAGACGAGTGGCGCGTGGGGAGAGTCATCGCAAGGCCATATGTGGGCAGTAAAAAGGGCGAATTCAAGCGCACCGCCAACCGCCACGACTACGCCCTGAAGCCCTCGGGCAGAACGGACATGAACGTGATGGCGGACGCGGGGCTCGATGTCATAGCCGTGGGGAAGATAAATGATATCTTTGTGGGCGAGGGCGTGACCGAGGCGCTGAAGTCAAAAAGCTCCGTCCACGGCATGGAGCAGACCATCGAAATTGCCGGACGGGACTTCACCGGAATGTGTTATGTAAACTTAGTGGACTTCGACGCCCTCTGGGGACACCGGCGGGACCCCATCGGCTACGGACAGGAGATAGAGAGGTTCGACGAAAAGCTCGGCGTGCTCATGGAGAGGCTCACGGGCCGGGATTTGCTTATTTTGACCGCCGACCACGGCAACGACCCCACCCACACGGGCACGGACCACACAAGGGAGCGTGTGCCGTTTCTGGCCTGGTCCCCGTCGCTCGCCGGAGCCGGGGCTTTACCGGAACAGGAGACCTTCGCCATAATCGGAGCCACGGTGCTTGATAACTTCGGCCTCGGCTTGCCCCAGGGCGCCATCGGCCACTCGATACTCAGTGAGCTTAAGTGAGGAGGGAATATTATGTCAACTGAAGAGCTCTGCCAAAAGGCGGTGGAGATGCTCGATATGGCCTACGTGCCCTATTCGAATTTTCCCGTCGGCGCGGCCCTGGAGTGCGAGGACGGCACGGTCTACACCGGCTGTAACATCGAGAACGCCGGCTACACCCCCACCAACTGCGCCGAGCGTACGGCTGTATTCAAGGCCGTCAGCGAGGGGAAGAGGAGATTCCGGCGCATCGCCGTGGCCGCCGACACGGAGCGCTTCACCGCCCCCTGCGGCGTCTGCCGCCAGGTCCTCAACGAATTTTCCCCGGACCTGGAGGTCATCCTCGTCAACCGCTCCGGAAAGACCAAGACCCTGACCCTCCCCGAGCTTTTGCCATATGGGTTTGATAATTCGTATATTGAGGAGAGCCGGGGTATGTAGGGGCCGATGCCCACATCGGCCCGTGTCCCGATATTGCAACGCCCCGTTAAAGCGCACATAATATTACGCGTCGATTTCGGTCAGAGGTCAAATTGGTGCGCCGGGCCGATGTAGGCATCGGCCCCTACGCGGGACACCACGCGGGGGATAGGTTTGATAAATTGGCGCCTACCACGCATGGCCCCTCAGTCACTGCGGCGACAGCTCCCCATTGAAACGGGGAGCCAGAAGAATATGGTTTGGCTTCGCCGGATTTTGATTTTCGCCTGCAGGCGGGACGGGCGGGTTTTGAACCCGCCCCTACGGGGTGAACGGAAAATCTTCCATAATAGTCGTAAGGGAGGGTCCTAAACCCTCCCTTACGTTTTTCCGTTATGCCTTTCTATCCTGCTCAATGAGCAACTTCAGGGCCTCCACGCCGACCTTTATGGCGGAGGAGGTGTCGTGGGTGTGGGTCTGGTCTAGGCCGGCGGCCTCGCGCTCCTGGTTCCAGACCACATGGAAGCAGCTGCCGCAACGGACCTTCAGCGCGGCGGCAACCACGAAGAGGGCCGCCGACTCCATCTCGCTTGCCTTAACGCCAAGGCGTTTCCAGGACTCCCACTTATTGAGAAGCTCGTAGTACACGGGGCTTCGCTCCGGGGCGTGCTGGCCGTAGAAGCTGTCCTTGCACTGGACGACGCCGGTGTGGTGGCGGTAGCCCAGGCTCTGGGCGGCCTTACGGAGAGCCAGCGTCACATCGAAGTCCGCCACGGCGGGGAATTCGATGGGCGCATACTCAAG
>CANQUO010000131.1 GCA_947627085.1 uncultured Oscillospiraceae bacterium | reverse complement strand
GTCGCGATGGCCGGAGTTTCCATGAAGGACATAAAGCTGCGCATCCGGAGCATGGAGAGCACCAGACAGATCACGAAGGCCATGGAGATGGTGGCCGCCTCCAAGCTCAGACGGGCTCAGGACAACGTGACCCGCAGCCGGCCCTATTTCGAGATACTTTTCGACACGGTCTGCAAGATCGCGGAGAGTTCCCCGGCCTTCACCTCCGCGTATTTGGAGGAGCGGGAGGTCAAAAAGACCTGTTACGTGGTCATCGCCGGCGACAGAGGCCTGGCCGGCGGCTACAACCACAACGTTTTGAAGCTGGCCGAGGCCGAGATGAATGGCAAAGACGTTGCCGTGATACCCATAGGCAAGCGGTGCGTGGAGAATTTCCGGGCCCACGGCTTTGAGATACTGACGGATGCCTGGTTCGAGGCCGGGGACGTGTCGGTATCCGACTGCTTCACTATGGCCAGGGACATATGCGGCCGGTTCCTCAGTGGGGAGTTTGACGAGGTGAACATAGTCTATACAAACTTCGTGTCCATACTCGTCCAGCAGCCGGCAGTCATGCGCATTTTGCCTCTCCACGGCACAGGCGGGGAGGAGAAAGCCGCGTCGGAGACGATCTATGAGCCGGAGAGCGGTGAGCTTTTCGCGAAAATCGTCCCGGAATACGTGGGCGGCCTTATCTACGGCGCGCTTTGCGAGTGCATAGCCTCCGAGCAGGGGGCGCGGCGCACGGCAATGGACTCGGCCACAAAGAACGCCGAGGACATGATAAGCGACCTGTCGCTCAAATATAACCGCGCGAGGCAGGGCGCTATCACTCAGGAGATCACGGAGATCGTGGCGGGCAGCAACACTTAAAGCTTATGAAAAAGGTCAGGATAACCGTCAAGAGGGTCGCCCGCTACGACGACCTCATCGAGGAATACGAAAACCCCATGGAGCACCCCTGCGGCATGACCGAGGGGCAGGAGTTTATCGCCGACGGCTGGAATAAGCCGGAGGGCTTCTGCGACAGCGCCTGGGACAGCATCTCCGCGTTCGTCCTGACCCTCTCCCACGGGGGCGAGGACATATACGACGGCTGGATGAAAAATAAGCGCTCAGCCATGATCTCCTGCAACGACGGCTTCAGGCCCGTCAGCTTCCTGCTGGAGACATTGGACGACAGCGCGGACCGATCGGAATAAACACAGATCCTTATTTAAGGAGTTGATTTGATTGGCAGATAAACACATCGGGACAGTGGCCCAGATCATGGGTCCTGTTCTGGACATCCGATTTAAGGACGGGGAGCTGCCGGAGCTCCTGAACGCCATTAAGATTGAGGCGAACGGGCGGGTCCTCACCTGCGAGGTGGCCCAGCACATCGGGGACAACGTGGCAAGATGCGTGGCCATGGGCTCCACCGACGGCCTGGCCAGGGGCATAGAGGCCCTGGACACCGGCGCGCCCATCTCCGTGCCCGTGGGCGAGGAGTGCCTGGGAAGGGTCTTCAACCTCCTGGGCGAGCCCGTGGACAACATGCCGGCCCCGAAGACAAAGGAGCGCTGGCCCATCCACCGCCCGGCCCCCAGCTACGACGAGCAGGAGGGGGCCACGGAGATATTCGAGACGGGCATAAAGGTGGTTGACCTCATCTGCCCCTACGCCAAAGGCGGCAAGATCGGCCTTTTCGGCGGCGCCGGCGTGGGCAAGACGGTGCTTATCATGGAGCTCATCCACAACATCGCCACCCAGCACGGCGGCCTGTCCGTGTTCACCGGCGTGGGCGAGCGCACCCGCGAGGGCAACGACCTCTATAACGAGATGAAGGAGTCCGGGGTCCTGGCAAAGACCGCCCTGGTCTACGGCCAGATGAACGAGCCCCCCGGAGCCAGGATGCGCGTGGGCCTTTCGGGCCTTACCATGGCGGAGTATTTCCGTGACGAGAAGCACCAGGACGTGCTTTTATTCATCGACAACATATTCAGATTCACCCAGGCGGGGTCCGAGGTCTCGGCCCTCCTGGGACGTATGCCCTCCGCCGTGGGTTATCAGCCCACGCTGGCCACGGAGATGGGCGCGCTGCAGGAGCGCATAACCAGCACCAAGCGCGGCTCCATCACCTCCGTCCAGGCGGTTTACGTCCCGGCGGACGATTTGACGGACCCCGCCCCGGCTACCACCTTCGCCCACCTGGACGCCACCACGGTCCTGGATAGGTCCATAGCAAGTCTGGGTATCTACCCCGCCGTGGACCCCCTTGACTCCACCAGCCGCATCCTGACCCCCGAGATCGTGGGCCACGAGCACTACGAGGTGGCCCGCGCCGTCCAGCAGATGCTCCAGCGCTACAAGGAGCTCCAGGACATAATCGCCATCATGGGCATGGACGAGCTCTCCGAGGCCGATAAGCTCACCGTGGCCCGGGCCCGGAAGATTCAGCGCTTCTTGAGCCAGCCCTTCTCCGTGGCCGAGCAATTCACGGGCATGGAGGGGCGCTATGTGCCCCTTTCCGAGACTATCCGGGGCTTTAAGGAGATCATCGAGGGCCGGCACGACGACCTGCCGGAGTCCGCGTTCCTCTTTGCCGGTTCCATTGACGACGTGGTGAAGAAAGCGAGAGGGTGAGGCCATGGCGACCTTTGATCTTCAGATAGTCACCCCCGACGGGCTCATGTTCTCCGGTGAGGCCCAGAGTCTGCGCGTGCGGACCGTGGAGGGGGACGTGTGCATCCTTCCCAGACACATAAACCTCCTGACGGCCCTGGGCATGGGGGAGGCGAAGATCGTGGCGGACGGCAAGGCCCGAAGCGCCGCCTGCATCGGCGGGATGCTGTCAGTCATGGATAACCACGTGAAGCTTGTCCCCACCACCTTCGAGTGGGCCGACGAGATCGACGCCAAGCGCGCCGAGAAGGCCAAAAACGAGGCCGAGGAGAAGCTCAGCCACCGTGACCGCCTCACCGACCAGGAGCTGGCCATAGCCGAGGCCAAGCTAAAGCGCGCGCTGGTGCGCCGAAGCGTGGCGAACAGGAAATAATAAAAGAAACCCCGGATTGCCAGAGCAGTCCGGGGTTTGAGTAAAGCCCCTCCCCCTGGGAGGCGTTCTTTTTTTGCCCCTCCCTCTGGGAGGAGACGCTCATTTTTAGCCCCTCCCTCTGGGAGGGGGCAGGGGGTGGGGCGAGGCGAGTATATTCGGCCCACCCTGTCCGTCGCTTCGCTCGGACACCCCTCCCAAAGGGAGGGGCTTTTTCGCCTGTGGGCGGGACGCACACCTCAAAATCAGCCTTGCATTTTCCCCGAATATGTGTTATCCTTAAATAAGAATAATTCCTGTTAGGGGGTGACGGCGTGGCAATCGTGCGAAAAAGCGCGAAGAGGGAGGCCGTGCTGTCACTTCTGCGGTCGGTGGACTGCCACCCCACGGCTGAGTGGCTGCACGAGCGCCTTCGGCGGGAGTACCCGGACCTGAGCCTGGGGACGGTGTACAGGAATTTAAGACAGCTGGAGGACGAGGGCCTCATAATGACCGTGGGCGTCGTGGACGGTCAGGAGCGGTTTGACGGGAACATATCGGACCACGCCCACTTCGTCTGCGAAAGGTGCGGCGCGGTGACGGATCTGGAGCTCAAAGGCGACGACGGACTGGCGGCCAGGGCCAAGAGGGAGCTGGGGGTCCGGGTGGACCGCCGGGACGTGAAGCTCCGTGGAATTTGCGAAAATTGTCTAAAGGATATGCGGGCGTGAGCCCTTAGCATACACATTTTAAATTTATGGAGGTTTTTACTATGAAGAAATGGGTTTGCCCGGTCTGCGGCTATGTCCATGAGGGCGACACGCCCCCCGAATTCTGCCCCGTCTGCAAGGTCCCGGGGAGCAAATTCACCGAGATGAAGCAGGACGCCAAGCTGGCCGCCGAGCACGAGTACGGCATCTACGCCAAGACCGTGAAGAATAACCCCGACATCTCCGATGAGGACAAGAAGTACATATTTGAGCAGCTGATGGCCAACTTCAACGGTGAGTGCGGCGAGGTGGGCATGTATCTGTGCATGGCCCGTATCGCCCACCGTGAGGGCTACCCCGAGATCGGCCTTTACTGGGAGAAGGCCGCCTACGAGGAGGCCGAGCACGCCGCCAAGTTCGCCGAGCTTTTGGGCGAGGACCTGGAGCCCAACATGAAGGCCGACACCAAGGCCAACCTCGCGTGGCGCGTTGACTGCGAGTTCGGCGCCACCCAGGGCAAGTTCGACTTGGCCGCCTGCGCCAAGAAGAACGGCCTTGACGCCATCCACGACACCGTCCACGAGATGGCCCGCGACGAGGCACGCCACGGCAAGGCCCTGAAGGGACTTCTGGAGAGATACTTTAAATGAAAAAAATCCTTGCGCTGACGCTTGCGCTTGTCATGACCCTTTCGTTAACCTCCTGCGCGCTTATGGTGGCTGAGGCCGTTGACTGGAACGAGGTCCTGTACAGGCAAAGCGCCGGCGGACAGGGCGCCTCCATACCGACAGCATCTCAGAACAACAGACCCTCCACGCCGGTGACCCCGTCAACTGAGCCGTCTACGCCTCCGGAAACGGAAGCTCCCAACGATAACGTGACCATGGGCACATACTCTGAGGCCACAAACACCTATATCAATGACTTTTTGGGCTTGGGGTTCAAACCGGGTCCCGATTGGACGGCGTTTAACGAGGAACAAATGGCGGAGCTTAACAACAGAACGATGGACATGCTGACTGATGAGGCGATGAAGGAGGCCATACAGAGCGGAAAAGCCGTCCAGGTGTTCTTTGCCCAGAAGAACGACACCAGCGCCAATACCGGCATTGCCGTGGAGAACATAGGAAAAGTGAATGGCGTGTTCATGAGTGAGAGCGAGTATATGGATAGCGCTATGCGGAGCGCTGACCAGCAGCTTGGCGGGGCAGGTCTGACGATCGTAAATTCCGAAACAGGTATGTACACGCTGGCGGGAGTTGACCATGCGTCCGTAAAAATCACCGGAACCTCTTCAGGAGTTACCTTATACATGAGAATCGTAGCGATCAAGGTGGGCTCATATGTGGCGTCGGTCAATGCCATCAGCGGAGATGAGGACCAGCTCGACAGCATACTGAGTTGCTACTTCGCCGTTTAAACGGCCGTTTTTCCGATGCCCGGGGTGCGTCCGGATAGGTCAAATCGAAGTTCGACCCGCTCCCGGGCATCATTTTGACGTACAGAAAAGAGGGAAAAATATGTTCTGTCCAAAATGTGGAACCAAGTTCCAGGACGGACAGCAGTACTGCATGGTCTGTGGGACGAAGCTTCAAATACCGCCGGAGCTCCAACAGCAGTCCGATCAACCGGCGCCGCAGGCCACACAGCAGCAGGTAGCCAGTCCTCAGGCAACACAGCCTCAGCCAACGCGGCCTCAGACCACACCCGCGCAATCCGCCGAGCAACCGAGCCGTCAGTATCACGCTGAGAATATTATCGCGAACCCGGATGAGGATATGGCCGGGGAGCCTCAGTACAGACCGGGCGCCACAGTAAGCAAGCCCAACAGACCGGCGAGCCAGCCAAGTCAGCGGGATAAAACGGAAAACAAGCCAAATTTACCGCTGAACTGGTTTAAATTCGTTATCTACTTTGGCATGTGGGCCTGGGGATTTGTGTCTATTGCCTCCGGTGTGATAGTGTTCACCGGCAGACATTACAATTTAGGCGATCCTTCGCGAGCAATGACTGATCTTATATACGAGGCATTCCCAAGATTGAGCACGTTTGACCACGCCTTTGGCGCGGGCATGATAATTGTTGGCGTGATGCTGATCGTTACACGCTTCAAGCTGGCCGCCTTCAGGGAAAAAGGCTACGATGACCTTTTTACGTGGTCCGCTTTATATCTTGTCGCGGAAGGCGGCTATGTCGGGTCGCTTTTGAGCTTGACAAACGCGTCCGTTGAACCTGAAGGAATCCTTGGCATGATTTTCGTGCTGGTGATATTTGGGGCAATGAATGTTATATACTTCAAAAGGCGAAAGCAACTGTTTAACAAAAAATAACCCCCGGACCCCCGGTTAACCCGGTTGACCCGCGCCCCGTCAAGAGGACAGAGAAAAGATTAAAATAAAGTTTACAAATCAGGCAGCGCCTACGGGTGCCG
>CANQUO010000130.1 GCA_947627085.1 uncultured Oscillospiraceae bacterium | reverse complement strand
CCATGAACTGCCTGACCGAGGTCCTGGGAATGGGCCTTCGGGGCAACGGCACCATACCGGCGGCCTACTCCGCCCGCATAAGCCTTGCCAAAAGGGCCGGTATGCAGGTGATGGAGCTGGTCCGGAAGAATATACGGGCCCGGGATATAATGACCGAGGCCGCCATACGCAACGCCCTCACCGCCGACATGGCCTTGGGGTGCTCCACAAACTCCATGCTCCACCTGCCGGCCATAGCCAACGAGTGCGGCGTGGACTTCGACCTCAAAATGGCCAACGAGATAAGCGCCGTGACCCCCAACCTCTGCCACCTGGCCCCGGCGGGCCCCACCTACATGGAGGACCTCAACGAGGCCGGCGGCGTCTACGCCGTTCTGAAGGAGCTTTCAAAGAAGAATCTCATCGACACCTCCGTCATGACCTGCACGGGCAGGACCCTGGGGGAGAACATAGCCGACGCGGAGAACCTGGACCCCAGCGTTATCCGTCCCATCGACGACCCCTACTCCGAGACCGGCGGCATCGCCGTCCTCTTCGGGAACCTGGCCGAGAACGGCTGTGTGGTGAAGCGCTCCGCCGTGGCCCCCGAGATGCTCCGGCACGAGGGCCCCGCCCGTGTATTCAACAGCGAGGAGGAGGCCATAAAGGTCATCTACGGCGGCGGCATCAACCCCGGAGACGTGATAGTCATCCGCTACGAGGGCCCCGCCGGGGGACCCGGTATGCGGGAGATGCTCAACCCCACCTCCGCCATCGCCGGCGCGGGGCTTGACAAGACCGTGGCCCTCATAACCGACGGCCGCTTCTCCGGAGCCACCCGGGGGGCCTCAATCGGACACGTGAGCCCCGAGGCCGCCTCCGGCGGGCTCATAGCCTACGTTCACGAGGGCGACACCATCACCATCGACATCCCCGCCCACTCCATCACCCTCAAGGTCAGCGACGAGGAGATAGCGAAGCGTAAAGCCTCCGAAAAGCCCATGGTCAAGACCGACATCACCGGCTACTTAAAGCGCTACGCCCAGCACGTCAGCTCCGCCGACAAGGGAGCTATAATCAATAAGAGATAACATATTGACCCCGGGGCCGAAACCTGCCCCGGGGGAACAGGTAAAAAAGGATGTGACACCCATGCCCATGACCATGTCCCAGAAAATATTGGCCGCCCACGCCGGACTTGACAGCGTGGAGGCCGGACAGCTCATACTCTGCTCACTCGACCGTATCCACGGCAACGACATAACCTCCCCGGTGGCTATCCGGGAATTTAAGAAAATGGGGTTTGACAAGGTAGCAAACCCCGATAACGTCACCCTCATCATGGACCACTTCGTCCCCAACAAGGACATAAAGGCCGCCCAGCAGTGCAAGTGCTGCCGCGAATTTGCCACGGAGCAGGAGCTTGAGAGCTTCTATGACGTGGGAAGGATGGGCATCGAGCACGCCCTCATACCCGAGGAGGGCCTTGTGGTCACCGGGGACGTGGCCATCGGCGCGGACTCCCACACCTGCACCTACGGCGCTCTGGGGGCCTTCTCCACCGGCGTGGGCTCCACGGATATGGCCTTCGGTATGGCCACCGGCAAGGCCTGGTTCAAGGTCCCCTCCGCCATAAAATTCGTACTCACCGGTGAGCTCCCCCGGTTCGTCTCCGGCAAGGACCTCATCTTACATATAATCGGCATGATAGGCGTGGACGGCGCACGGTATAAGTCCATGGAGTTCACCGGCCCCGGCGCCCACTCCTTAAGTATGCCCGACAGGCTCACCGTCTGCAATATGGCCATCGAGGCCGGGGCGAAAAACGGCATCTTCGAGGTGGACGACGTGACCCTGGCCTATGAAAAGGAGCACGCCAAACGCCAGCTCCGGGTATTCAAGGCCGACGAGGACGCCAAATACGACGCCGTCTATGAGATAGACTTAAACAAGCTCCGCCCCACCGTGGCCTTCCCCCACCTTCCCGAGAACACAAAGACCGTGGACGAGATCGGGGATATAAAGATAGACCAGGTGGTCATCGGCTCCTGCACCAACGGACTATTCAAGGACATGGAGGAGGCCGCCGGCATCATAAGGGGCCGCAAGGTGGCCAAAAACGTTCGGGCCATCATCATCCCCGCCACTCAGGACATATATCTTCGGTGCATGGAGGCCGGATTCATAAAGGACTTCATCGAGGCCGGTTGTGTCGTCTCCACCCCCACCTGCGGGCCCTGCCTCGGCGGGTACATGGGGATATTGGCGGAGGGCGAGAAATGCGTCTCCACCACCAACCGGAATTTCGTGGGCCGCATGGGCCACGTGGACAGCGAGGTCTACCTTGCCAGCCCCGCCACCGCCGCCGCCAGCGCCATAATGGGCAAAATAGCTTCCGCCGAGGAGGTAGTGAAATGAAATGTGTAGGTAAAGTCGTAAAATACGGCGACAACGTGGATACCGACGTCATAATCCCCGCAAGGTACCTCAATACCAGCGACCCCAAAGAGCTGGCGTCCCACTGCATGGAGGATATCGACAAGAGCTTCCACAGTAAGATATCCGGGGGCGATATAATGGTGGGCGGGGAGAACTTCGGCTGCGGCTCCTCCCGCGAGCACGCCCCCATCGCAATTAAGGCCAGCGGCATTAGCCTCGTTATAGCGAAGAGCTTTGCCCGCATCTTCTACCGCAACGCCATAAACATCGGTCTTGCGATCGTCGAGTGCCCCGAGGCCGCCGAGGCCATCGAGGAGGGCCACACCGTGGAGGCCGACCTGGACAGCGGGCTCATTATGGACCTGACCACCCGGGAGACCTTCACCGCCGAGCCCTTCCCGGAGTTTATCCAGAACATAATCACCGCCGGGGGCCTTGTAAACGCCGCGAAAAGCGGTATAATCGCGTAAAGTCAGGCTCCATCGGGAGACGGAAAGGAAAGAAATATGACATACAATATCGCCCTTCTCCGGGGCGACGGCATCGGCCCGGAGATCGTGGACAGCGCCGTGCGCGTCCTTGAGGCCATCGGTAAAAAATACGGCCACACCTTCAATTTCACCCCCTATCTCATTGGCGGCGCGGCCATCGACGCCACCGGCGAGCCCTTACCAAAAGAGACCGTTGACGGATGTCTTAACTCTGACAGCGTCCTTTTAGGCGCGGTGGGCGGCCCCAAGTGGGACACCCTCCCCGGGAATTTGCGGCCCGAGAAGGCCCTTTTAGGCATACGGGCGGCCCTGGGGCTCTTCACGAACCTGCGCCCCGCCAGGCTCTACCCGGCGCTGGCCGGCGACTGCCCCCTGCGTCCCGACATCGTGAAGGACGGCTTTGACATCATGATAGTCCGGGAGCTCACCGGCGGCATCTACTTCGGCGACCGGGGCTACCGTGAGGGTAAATACGGCGAGGAGGCTTACGATACCGAGTGCTACTCCCGCTTTGAGATAGAGCGCATCGCCCGGGTGGCCTTCGAGACCGCCAAAAAGCGCCGTGGGAAGGTCAGCTCCATCGACAAGGCCAACGTCCTTGAGACGAGCCGCCTCTGGCGCAAGACCGTCCACGAGATCGGCGAGAGCGACTATAAGGATATCGAGCTTCGCGACGTGCTGGTGGACAACGCCGCCATGCAGCTTGTGAAAAATCCCGCCCAGTTTGACGTTATAGTCACCTCCAACATGTTCGGCGATATCCTCTCCGACGAGGCAAGCCAGATAACCGGCTCCATCGGTATGCTCCCCTCCGCCTCCCTCAACGAGACCACCCGGGGCATGTACGAGCCCATCCACGGCTCCGCCCCGGACATAGCGGGCCAGGGCATAGCAAACCCCATAGCCACCATACTCTCGGCGGCCATGATGCTCCGCTATTCCTTCGACCTTGCCGCCGAGGCCGGCGACATCGAAAACGCCGTGGATAAGGCGCTGAACGACGGCCTTCGCACCGCCGACATCGTGGGCTCCTCGGGCAAGACCCCCCTTGGCACCGGCGCCATGACCGACGCCATAATCGAGAGGCTCTGATATGCTGGAAAGTCTGCCGGTCGCGGCGGCGAAGCTTGCGTCCATCGTCGTCTTTCGGGGCGTGAAAAACGCCCCGGTGCTCCACGCCCTCCGGGAATTCTTTGAGTGCGAGGGTGACGAATCGGAGCGGGTGGAAAAGTACGCCGACTTTGTCTCGGCCCTATACGACCAGGGCTACAATTTGAGCCGCTACCTTCTGAAGGCCGCGGCGGAGGACGAAAATCAGTATGTGATCTTAAGGGCCCGCGGCGAGCCCATACCTCCGGCTCTCCAAAACGCCGTAGAGGGGGAGCTGGGGGTACTCCAGGAGCTTTCCGATCTGACGGCGGAGGAATTTCGCCGGCTCATCGGCTTTTCCGGGTATCTTCCGGGGTTTGAGTCCGAGAAAATAAACTTCGCCGCCCAGTTTGAAAAGCGCATCACCAACATAAGGTTCACCGGCTACGGCCAGTACGCCCGCCACACCATGTTCAGGGTGGTGAACGGAGATATCCGCCCCGTCCACACCCCGGACAGGACGAATATCTCCGGTCTTGTGGGCTACGAGCTCCAGCGCGGACAGCTTCTTGATAACACCCGGGCGTTGCTCCGGGGGCTCCCGGCGGCAAACGCGCTTTTGATAGGCGACGCCGGGACGGGCAAGTCCAGCTCCATCAAGGCCGTGGCAAATCTCTTATCCCCCGAGGGCCTGAGACTCATCGAGGTGCCAAAGTCCGAGATAACCCACATTCCCGCCATAATGGAGCACCTGCGGGACAACCCACTTAAATTCATACTTTTCATCGACGATCTGAGCTTTGAGAAAAACGACGACACCTTCTCGGCCATGAAGGCCATATTGGAGGGCTCCGTCAGCGTCAAGGCCCCCAACACCGTCATATACGCCACCTCCAACCGCCGGCACCTGGTGAAGGAGAGCATGTCCGACCGGGACGGGGACGACGTACACATAAACGACACCATTCAGGACACCGTCGCCCTTTCCGACCGCTTCGGCCTGACCATCCTGTTCACAAAGCCCCCCAAGGCCCTCTATCTGCGCATCGTCCACGAGCTTTGCGCCAAAAAGGGCATCCCGCAGTCGCCGGACCTGGACACCCGGGCCTGCGCCTTCGCACTTCGGCGGGGCGGCATGACCCCCAGGGCCGCGGAGCAGTTCACCGACAGCGTACTGTCAACGCAAACGGAGGAATAAACGTGCTGACACTTGACAAAATATACCATGCCCGGTACGTCCTCAGGGACGTTATCCGGGACACCGACGTCATATACGCCCCACACATAAACGAGGAGGCGGAGGTCTATCTAAAGACCGAGAACCTTCAGATAACCGGCTCTTTTAAGGTCCGTGGCGCCTACTATAAGATAAGCCAGCTATCGGATGAGGAGAAGGCCCGGGGCGTCATCGCCTGCTCCGCCGGGAACCACGCCCAGGGCGTGGCCCTGGCCGCGAAAAAGGCCGGGATAAAGGCGGTCATATGCCTGCCCGACGGGGCGCCCATCTCAAAGGTGGAGGCCACCAAGAGCTACGGCGCCGAGGTAGTTTTAGTGGAGGGCGTCTACGACGACGCCTACGAGCGGGCATTGAAGCTCCGGGACGAGGAGGGCTACACCTTCATCCACCCCTTCGACGACGAGGCGGTGATCGAGGGCCAGGGTACCATCGGATTGGAGCTCACCGAGCAGATACCGGACATGGACGCCGTCATTGTCCCCGTGGGCGGCGGCGGGCTTATCTCCGGCGTGGCCTTCGCAATAAAGGCCCTCAATCCCAATGTGAAGGTCTACGGCGTCCAGGCCGCCGGGGCGCCCAGCATGGTAAATTCCCTTAAAAATAAGGAGATCGTCCACCTGCCCGCCGTCTCCACCATCGCCGACGGCATTGCCGTCAAGACCCCGGGTGAGAACACCTTCGCCCTCACGAGCCGGTACGTGGACGACGTGGTCACGGTGACGGACGACGAGATCGCCGCCGCCATTCTGGCCCTCATGGAACAGCAGAAGCTGGTGGCCGAGGGCGCGGGGGCCATCTCGGTGGCCGCCGCCATGTTCAACAAGGTCCCGGTGAAGGGCAAAAAGGTGGTCTGCCTCATCTCCGGGGGCAACGTGGACGTGTCCATCCTCTCCCGCGTCATCGACCGGGG
>CANQUO010000129.1 GCA_947627085.1 uncultured Oscillospiraceae bacterium | reverse complement strand
CTCTACAAGGGCAACATCATCAAGGCCGGCGTGTGGAGCGACTGGAGCCTCTACTCCGACGAGCTTGCCACCTTCGGGGCCTCCGACTATGACCAGAAGGACTCTGAGGGCTTCATAAACCTCTACGGCCTGCCCATCTCGGTCCAGGCGGCGGTGGACAAGAAAAATAATAAATAATCTTAAGCCTTACAATACATATTTCGGGCCGGCGCTCAGCCGGCCCATACCCCTTTATAATTGGAGGTACCCCAATGGCAAAGCTCTGGTCAGGTCTCGCCTCCGGCGCGATAGACGATGCCGCCGAGGATTTTAACAGGTCCATAAGGGTGGACTCCCGCATGTACCGGGAGGACATTCTGGGCTCCGTCGCCCACGCGAAGATGCTGGCGGCGAAAAATATAATCTCCGCCGAGGACGCGGAAGCCATCGTAGAGGGCCTTAACGGGATACTCGCGGATATTGACTCCGGGGCCCTTAAGATCGACATGGAGGCCGAGGACATACACACCTTTGTGGAGCAGACGCTGACGGAGCGCGCCGGCGAGCCGGGAAAGCGCCTCCACACCGCCCGAAGCCGCAACGATCAGGTGGCGCTGGACGCCAGAATGTATCTTAAGACACGGGCGGAGACCACGGGTAAACTGCTTAAAAGTCTTATGGGTACCCTCTGCGAGAGGGCGGAGGAGAGTAAGGCCATGGTCATGCCGGGGTACACCCACCTTCAGCGGGCGCAGCCGGTGACCATGGGCCACCATCTGATGGCCTACGCCATGATGCTCTCACGGGACCTGGGCCGCCTTTCCGACGCCGTTCGGAGGATGGACGTGTCGCCCATTGGGAGCTGTGCCCTGGCGGGGACCACATACGATACGGACAGATTTTTTGAGGCGGAGCTTCTGGGGTTTGGCTCGGTGTGTGAAAACTCCCTGGACGGCGTCTCCGACAGGGACTTTTGCGTGGAGCTGGCAAGCGATTTGAGCCTTATAATGACCCACCTTTCAAGAATGTCGGAGGAGCTCATACTCTGGTCAAGCTGGGAATTTAAATTCGTGGAGCTGTCGGCGGCCTATTCCACGGGCTCGTCCATCATGCCCCAGAAGAAAAATCCGGATATGGCGGAGCTGACCCGGGGCAAGACGGGGAGGGTCTACGGGGACCTTATGGCCCTGCTCACTGTGCTCAAGGGTCTGCCACTTGCCTACAATAAGGACATGCAGGAGGACAAGGAGCTCATTTTCGACGCCTTTGACACCGTGGACGCCTGCCTTACGGTCTGCGCGCCCATGGTGGGGACCATGAAGCTTATCCCGGAGAACATGAGAAGGGCCGCCGCCTCGGGGTTCATAAACGCCACGGACCTGGCCGACTGGCTGGTTGGCCGGGGGATGCCCTTCCGCACGGCCTATAAGCTCACGGGCGAGCTTGTGGCGGAGTGCTCCAAAAAGGGCGTGACGCTGGAGGAGCTGACTTTGGACGAGTACAGGGCCAAAAGCGAGCTTTTTGACGAGAGCCTCTATGACGCCATCAACATAGATAACTGCCTTCTCCGCCGCACCTCCTACGGCGGGCCCACGCCTAAGAGCGTGGAGAGGCAGATAGAGTATATTAAGGAGCTTATAAAATGAAGGTATACATCGACGGCTCCGCCGGGACTACGGGATTGCAGATATATGACAGGCTCACGAATAGAAGGGATTTGACGCTGGTCACGCTCCCGGAGGAGAGGCGAAAGGATACGCAGGCGCGGCGGGAGGCGTTGAATAACTGCGACATCGCCTTTCTGTGCCTTCCCGACGACGCGGCCCGGGAGGCGGTATCCATGGTGGAGAACCCGGATGTGAGGATAATCGACGCCTCCACCGCCCACCGCACGGCGGACACATGGGCCTACGGCTTTCCGGAGCTCGACGATATACACCGGGCGGCGATCGAGACGGGCAGGCGTATCGCCAACCCCGGCTGTCACGCCACGGGCTTTATTGTGAGCGTCTATCCGCTGGTGAAGCTTGGGATAGTGCCGGCGGACTACCCCCTCACATGTTTTTCACTCACCGGATATTCCGGCGGGGGGAAGAAGATGATAGCCGACTATGAAAGCCCCGAAAAGCCGGAGGGGCTGAGCTCACCCCGCATCTACGGCCTTACGCAACAGCACAAGCATCTGGCCGAGATGAAGAAGGTCTGCGGGCTTTTGAGGGCGCCAATATTCTCGCCCATCGTGGACGATTATTATAAGGGCATGGCCACGACGGTGACGCTCCACGCGGACCTGCTTAAACCCGGAACCACGCTTAAACGTGTCCGGGAGGCGCTGGACGACTGGTATATGTACCAAAGGCTCATAAACGTGGCGCCGCTCAATTGGGGCACGCCCATGATAGACGCCAATGCCTTTGAGGGACGGGACGATCTGATGCTGATAGTCTCCGGCAACGACGAGCGGATAACGGTGACGGCCCTTTTCGACAATCTTGGCAAGGGGGCCTCCGGCGCGGCGGTACAAAACATGAATATCCTCATGGGCGCGGACGAGCTCACGGGGCTAAATGTGTAAAATGGTTATTCAGGAGACGCAATTGACCGGGACGGTCGTCGGACAGCTTATCTCGCTCTCCGAGAAGTGGGAGCGTGAAAACTGCTGTCACGGTTACTACAAAAACACCCTGGACGATATCAAGGGAAACAGGATTTTCCTGGCGGTTGAAGGCGGCACGGTGGTGGGCTACTTATTTGGTCACAAAGAGGTAACAGAAAAGACCACCAGCGTCTATGAGGCCGGCACAAGCTTCTTTGAGATAGAGGAGCTGTACGTCAAGCCCGAATACCGCAACCGGGGCATCGGAAGTGCACTGTTCCAATACATGGAAAAAGCGGTTTCGCCCGATGTGGATATGCTCATGCTCGGCACCGCCACAAAAAATTTCCGCGCCATTCTCCATTTCTACATCGAGGAGCTGGGCATGGAGTTTTGGAGCGCGAGGCTTTTTAAGAAAATACGGTGACCTTTCAGTCGCGGACGAGCTTGCATACTGAAAGAATCCGGGTAGACGGCCCCTGCGGGGCCGGAAGGATTTCATTGCCGGAGGTAAATGTATGTGGTTCATATTCGCTCTCGGCTCCGCGGTGTTCGCGGCGCTGACGTCCATACTTGCAAAGGTGGGTATTGAGGGCGTCAACTCAAATCTGGCCACGGCCATAAGGACGGCGGTGGTGCTCATCATGGCCTGGGGGATGGTGTTCATAACCGACACCCAGGGGGGAATTTCGGAGATAAGCCGGAAAAGCTGGATATTTCTCATTCTCTCCGGCCTGGCCACCGGGGCGTCCTGGCTGTGCTACTACCACGCCTTGCAGATCGGCGAGGCGTCAAAGGTGGTGCCGGTGGATAAGCTCAGCGTGGTGCTGACGCTTATTTTGGCCTTCGTTTTTCTCCACGAAAAATTCACGCCGAAGTCCCTTATCGGTTGCGCTCTCATAGCCGCCGGTACGGTGCTTATGGTGATATGATTATTTAAGCTTTGGAGGATGTTTTATGGATATAAGCTTCATTCCCGGCGGCGTCTGCGCGGCCAGGGGATTCAAGGCAAACGGCATACGGTGCGGCATCAAGGCCAGCTCAAAAAAGCGGGACCTTGCCCTTATCGTATCGGAAAAACGCTGTGCCGCCGCGGCGGTCTATACGGCAAATCTTGTCAAATCCGCGCCGATCAGGGTGACAAAGGCCCACCTTGCGGACGGTTACGCTCAGGCGGTGATATGCAACTCCGGCAACGCAAATACCTGCAACGCCAACGGCATTGAGATCGCCGAGGGCATGAGCGCGCTGGTGGAGCAATATACGGGCATCGCGGCCGGCGACGTCATTGTGGGCTCCACCGGAGTTATCGGCCAGCAGATGACGCTGACGCCCATGGAAAACGGGATGGCTGAGCTTGTCTTGGGGCTGGGGGATCACTCGGATTTAGCCGAGAACGCCATCATGACCACGGACACCGTGCCCAAAGAGGCCGCTGTGGAGTTTGAGATTTCCGGGGTAAAATGCCGGCTCGGCGGTATAGCCAAGGGCTCCGGCATGATACACCCCAATATGGCCACCATGCTTGTTTTCGTGACCACGGATGCGGATATCACCCCGGAATTGCTCCAAAAATGCGTCTCTCAGGACGTGAAAACCAGCTTCAACATGGTCAGCGTGGACGGGGACACCTCCACCAACGACACCTTCGCCGTTATGGCCAACGGTATGGCGGGAAATAAGCCCATCGACAGCGAGGGGGAGGACTTTGAGGTGTTTTGCGCGGCCCTCCACGCCGTGACGGTGAAGCTCTGCCGGATGATAGCCAAGGACGGTGAGGGGGCCACGAAGCTCGTGACCTGCCTTCTCACGGGAGCGGCGGATGATGATACCGCGAAGGTGGTGGCAAAGTCTGTCATATGTTCCTCCCTCACCAAGGCCGCCATGTTCGGGGCGGACGCCAACTGGGGAAGGGTGCTGTGCGCCATAGGCTATTCGGGAGCCCAGGTGGACGTGGAGCGGGTGGACGTGAGTTTCCGGTCGAAAGCCGGTAAGGCCGACGTCTGCAAAAACGGCGCGGGGATACCCTTTTCCGAGGAGGAGGCCAAAATGGTGCTTTTGGAGGACGAGATAGATATCCTCGTTGATCTCAATTCCGGCGACAGCTCCGCCGAAGCCTGGGGGTGCGATCTTACCTACGATTATGTGAAGATAAACGGGGATTACAGGACGTGACCTGGCGGGGGTAAAAGGTTGTCAGCCTTTGGGCGGACGGGATTTTCTTTTCTCTCTTTGGGTCGCCAAAGAGAGAAAAGAAGCAAAAGAGAGAAAGCGACTCAGGGGGGATTTCGATTTCCCCCCCTGACAACCCCCTTTTAAAAACGACCAGTTAGGGGGCCCGCGGGCCCCCTACTGGAGACACCCCCGGGGGAACGATCGCTGGAAAAGAGAAAAAGCTGACCCAACGCCGCGCGGCGGCGATATCACCGGCGTTACTGCCGGAATCAGTAAAAGGAGGCCAAGCCAATGGACTTGCACGATCACGCGCTGAGGGCGCAGACGCTGACGGAGGCGCTCCCGTACATACAGAAGTACGCGGGGAAGGTGATACTCATAAAATACGGCGGCAACGCCATGACCGACGAGACGCTGAAAAAGTACGTCATGGGGGACATCGTGCTCCTGTCCATGATTGGCATAAAGGTGGTGGTGGTCCACGGCGGCGGGCCGGAGATATCCGACATGCTGAAAAAGACCGGAAAGAAGTCGGAATTTGTAAACGGCCTGCGGGTAACGGACCGGGAGACCATGGACATCGTTGAGATGGTTTTAGCCGGGAAGGTCAACAAGGACCTTGTGAACCTGGTGGAGCTTGCGGGCGGCAAGTCCATCGGTATCTCCGGCGTGGACGGGCACATGATAAAGGCCGCTCAGCTCGACCCCAAGCTCGGCGCGGTGGGGGAGATACAGGACGTGGACGTGACGCCCATAACCGATCTTCTCGACATGGGATACATTCCCATAATCTCCACCGTGGGGTGTGACGAGCGGGGCAACCTTTACAACATAAACGCCGACACCGCCGCCGCCCGCATTGCGGGAAAGCTGGGCGCGGAGTCCATGCTGACTATGACGGACATCGAGGGGCTTTTGCGGGATAAGGACGATCCGGATACGCTCATACGCCGTCTGTCCGTCTCCGAGGTGCCGGAGCTTGTGGCCCAGGGGGTCATTTCCGGCGGGATGATACCGAAGATACAGTGCTGTGTGGAGGCCATAAGGCGGGGAGTTCGAAAGGTGTTCATCATCGACGGGCGGATGCCCCACGCCATTTTGATGGAGCTTTTGACCAACGCCGGACTTGGTACGATGTTTACCGCGTGAGGTGGAAAAATGGATATCAGGGAACTTGACAGGGAATATATAGCGGGCACCTACGGCAGGGCCGACGTGGTGTTCGTGGAGGGCCACGGAGCCGAGGTGATCGACGACAAGGGGAAGAGGTATATCGACCTTGGCGCGGGCATAGCGGTCAACGCCTTCGGTATCGCCGACCCGGTTTGGGCCATGGCGGTGATGGCACAGGTGCCAAAGCTTCAACATATGTCCAACTTATATTACACCGAGCCCTGCGTAAAGCTGGCGACGGTTTTGTGCGAGCGGACCGGCTTTAAGA
>CANQUO010000128.1 GCA_947627085.1 uncultured Oscillospiraceae bacterium | reverse complement strand
AAGGAGAATCACTATGGCAAAAGAAAAGCTATCCGCAAGCCAGATCGACGGTGTGCAGTACAGGCGCGCCAAGCTCTGGCAAATCATTCTGGTGGCCTGCAACGCCTTAAACGGTATGGCGATCTACACCCTGATCGGCCAGGCCTCCTACGCCGCCAGCATCGGCTTCGGGATCGCGACCGTGGCGGTAGGAGGACTGCTGACCTTCACCCGTATCTTCGACGCCATCACCGACCCGCTTCTGGCGTTCCTTTATGACCGTGTCAACACGCGCTGGGGCAAGATACGTCCGCTGATGCTCCTGGGGTGGCTCGTCCAGTCCCTTGGCGTTATGGCGATGTTCTCCTGGACCGCAAGTCACGGCTTCGGCGTGGCCATGTTCCTGGCGACCTATATGATATACGTCATCGGTTACACCATCGTGAATATGACCGCCCAGACCATCGGGCCGCTGATCACCAACGACCCGAAGCAGCGTCCTACCGTGGGCGTATGGAACACAGTTTTCAACTATATCGTCCCCATGGCGTTCACTATCATACTGAACACCGTGCTCCTGCCCAAATACGGCTCCTTCTCCCTGAATGAGGCCGGCGAGTATGTGGCCAACTACAATCAGGCGTATCTGACAGCCGCCGCCGCTGTCACTGTCCTTGTATCCCTGCTGGGCGTGATCCTCACCTGCGTTGGCGTGTCGGCCTATGACAAGCCGGAAAACTTCAAGGGCACCAACAAGGCCAATGAGCGGCTGAAATGGAAGGACATGTACGATGTCATTGCCCACAATAAGCCCCTTCAGGCTTACATCATCTCCGCCTCCTCCGACAAGATCGCCCAGCAGGCGGGAAGCGCGGCTATCGTCAACACCATGCTTTCGGGAATACTTATCGGTAACATGACTATCGCCACGTATCTCTCCGTGGGCGGTATGCTACCATCTATCATCTTCGCCATTTTTGGCGCCAAATACTGCGGAAAGCACGGAAACAAGGAATCCATAGTGGCGTGGGCAAAATACTGCATCTACGCAAACCTGGGCATTATGGCATTTTTCGCCGTCACATGGTTTACCGTCGGGACCACCTCTATCGCCAAATTCGGCGTGACAATGATACTCTATATTCTCCTGACATTGGTTTGCAACGGCTTTATGATGGCCGGAACTACCGCCGGAACTGCATTCATGGCCGATGTCATTGACTATGAGCTGGACCGCTCCGGGAAATATATCCCCGCCGTGGTGTCCGGCACGTACAGCCTCATCGACAAGATCGTCTCCTCCTTCTCCGCCCTTATCGCCACCGCGTGCGTCGCGCTCATCGGTTATACTGAGACCCTTCCCCAGCCCGGCGACAGCCCCACGGGCCCGGTGTTCTGGGTCACCATGTTCCTGCGGTACGGTCTTGCCATCATCGGCTGGATCTGCACCTTACTGGCCATGCGCCGCTGCAAGCTGGATAAAGCCGAGATGGTGGAGGTACAGAAGCGTATAGCGGAGCGGAAAAAGGCCATTGGAACCGCGGAAAAGGACGGAGCGGAGCTGGTCGAACAGGCAGTGGAAGAGGAAGAAAAGTGACAGACCGTCAAAATTTATCGAGGGATAAAATATGAAATGCTTTGTTCAACAAATCATGCTCGGCACCGTTACCAAAAACGAAGCCCAGGCAAAGGAGACGCTCCGGCGCATAAAAGCCGCCGGGTACGACGGGGTGGAGCTGAACCGCTTTATGATCCACCCCAGCTCCTTCATGGTCCGCGCCCTGACAAGGGCCGCCGGAATGCCCACGGGCAACGGCGGGAAGCTTGACTGGCAGGCCCTCCTTAAGGATGCCGGCCTCACTGTCCCAAGCCTCCACACGGATCTGGGCTCGCTGGAGCGGGAGCCGGAGGCGGTCATGGAAGAAGCTAAGGGCTTCAAGACGGACAAGATCGTCATCACCGGTATGTACCGCTTCGACTACGGCGACGAGAAGGCCGTCCGGGAGCTGGCACAGCGCCTTAACCGTGTGGGAGAGACACTGAAAAACGCCGGGATGACGCTTCTCTACCACAACCATAACGTGGAGCTCCTGCCGGTGAAGCCTGGCGTTCGGGCTTACGACGTTATAATCGGGGAAACCGACCCGGAGCTTGTGAGCTTTGAGCTGGACAGCTACTGGCTCACGGACGGCGGCGCCAACGCCATTGACTGGATGCGAAAGCTGGGGCCTCGCATGAAGCTCTGGCACATCAACGACCGCGGCTCCCGCCAATCCGGCTCCGCCATGACGCCTATCCTCAAGGTGAACAGCATGGAGCTGGGTACCGGGAACATGGATTTGGACGGCCTCTGGCAGATCGCCCGCGACAACGGCGTGGAGAATGTGATCCTTGAGAGCCATAAAAACTGGGTGGACAAGGACCCGGTCAAGAGCCTGGAGCTCAGCGCCAAGTGGCTGGACAGAAAAAAATAAAACGTGATTTTATCAGGAAGGTAAGAAACTTAATGAGCTTTCAAAATGATTTCCTCTGGGGCGCGGCCAGCGCCGCCACGCAGATAGAGGGCGGCTATCTGGACGGCGGAAGGAGTCCAAGCATCTGGGACGACGAGGGCCTTTGCGCAAAATACGTCACACACGGGGAGACACCCCATGTGGCCTGCGACCACTACCACCGCTGGGAGGAGGACGTGGCGCTGATGAAAAGGATAGGACTGAGGTCCTATCGGTTCTCCATAAGCTGGTCCCGCGTGATGCCCGCGCCGGGCGTGGTCAATCCCCAGGGGATCGCGTTCTATAAAAAGCTGGTTCGGGCCTTGCGCGAGGCGGATATTGAACCGCTGGTGACGCTCTTCCACTGGGACCTGCCCCTGTGGGCCCATGAGGCCGGCGGCTGGGAGAACGGGCAGATCGTGGAGTGGTTCGCCGAGTACGTCCACACCGTGGTGGAGGCGCTGTCTGACCGGGTCAGGTGGTGGATCACCTTCAACGAGCCGCAGATGTTCATTGGCCGGGGCTATGTGACCGGTCAGTACGCGCCGTTTCAAAAGTCAGACGACCCGGAAAAGCTTGCGAAACTCACCCGGAATGTGATGCTCTCCCATGGCCGCGCCGTGCAGATCATAAGAACAGAGGCGAAGCAGACGCCGATAGTCGGCATGGCGCCCACCGGCCCCGTCTATACGCCGGCCACGGATTCGCGGGAGGACATTAAGACAGCATACGATAAGACCTTCGCCGTGATGCCCCACGCCGAAGGCGCTGTATGGTGGATGGACCCCATCGTGCTGGGCAGGCTCCCGGAGGAGCTGAGGCCCTACATCAGTGATGAGGACCTGAAGACCATCTGTCAGCCGCTGGACTTCTACGGCTTTAATGTCTACCAGTCCAGAAATTACAGCGAGGCCCAGGGACCCAACCCCGCCGTATACCCCGGACAGCCCCGGACGGCATTCAACTGGCCCATTACGCCGGAGGTCATGTACTGGGCGCCACGCTTCCACTACGAGAGATACCATCTGCCAATCATGGTCACGGAGAACGGTATGGCGAACACGGACTTCGTCTTTGAGGACGGTCAGGTCCACGACCCCCAGCGGTCAGAATTTCTACGCCGGTATCTCCGGGAGCTTAAAAGGGCGGCGGACGACGGTATCCCTGTAGTGGGGTATCAGTATTGGGCGCTGATGGACAATTACGAGTGGTCCAGCGGGTATGACATCCGCTTCGGCCTTATCCATGTGGATTATCAGACCTTGAGACGGACCGTCAAGGACTCCGCGTGGAGCTATAAGAAAATCATCGAGACGAATGGCGAGGAGCTTTGAGAAAGGAGCGCATATGATAATAAACAATACCGAATTTGGACGCGTTGAGGTAAGAACAGTCCCCCTGCCGGAGGGATTGGGGTCCGATGTGATCGGCACCTATACATATTCCGGCCGCGTGCTGGTGGCTGTCCGGAAGCCGGAGAAGGGCAAGGACTGGTATCGGGTCTTCACCGTAGAGGACGACGGTACGGACATTTGCGAGGTCTTTGACGGCGACATTCCCCAAAAGCGGGGCGCCAACGGAATCCGTTGGATGTGCTATGCCGACAACAAACGGGTCCTCTTGGGGGACTACGTGATCGAGTGCGAGCCGGACCTGGACCACTGTGAGAGCGCGAAGCTCTTAGAGGTGGTGTTTCCGGAGGAAATCAGCCAAATTCCCGGTATCTTCATGCGCTGGTCCGAGCCCATCATCGCCCCGGACAACGAGCACGTGTGCTTTTCGTCCCTGACGGGCAGCGGCGCATTTAATTTCCTTGGGAAGCTCACGCGGCGCGAGAGCGATTACGTCATCACGGACGCGTGTATAATCAGCACCGTCAACGGTATGGAGCCGGACCCCGACGCTCCCGGCTGCTACAAGCAAAAGATACAGCGCGGCGGTGAGGTCAAGCAGTTTGTGCGCGGCGGCAAAGCCATCACCTTGGCCGGAGGCGGACGGAGCATCAGCGAAAGCTGCATCCAGGCCCTGGACAGCGAGGACGTGGCTTTCGTCACGGATACGCTGGGTTATGAAGAGACGGCCATCTTCTCACCAAACGAGGTCTACGCCATCTGCATGTCGCCGCGCTTCTCCCCCAAAACCGACGCCGGCGTGCTTGGCGTTGTTCCCCTAAGCGGGGATTTGATCACAAGAGGGAAGTATCTCAATGTGCTTTATCAGTACGCCATCGCCGGCGTCCGTTCCCACCGCCACGGCAATATAGGCCCGGCGCTTATTGACATCAAGAAATCCATGACCGAAGGCCGCGGGTATATGGGCGTAAACCTAAGCGACCCGGAGGATAAATGGGTCTATTACTCCCCCATGAGCTGGCACCCCGACAGCACAAGAGCCCTTTGGAATGAGCGGACCAGGCTCTGCGAGGGCCCCGTCCAATGCCGGCTTCAGGTCTGTCATCTGCTCGACGCCCCCCCGTCCGCCCCTGTTCCCGCGCAGAGGACGCCGGACAGCGGAGAAATACCCTATTCCGAACCTATTTCCGCCGCGCTGACCACACAGAATATTTCCTTCCCGCTTACCGTGACCGGCAAAACAGGCACGGTGACAACACTGCCGGTGGAGGGCGGCGCTTGGGAGACGCGCTGGGAGCGTTTCAGCGAGGACGGCGCGACCTTCTATGACGGCTGGCTCCGGGTCAAGGCCCCGGACAATATGTTCAGGCCGGGGCAAACGACGGTTGAGAGCGACCTCACCGTCTCCGGCGCCCACACGGGGAGAATGGATCTGCGGGTGACCTTCCGCTCCGATGAGCGGTTCCAGATTTACCCTGACACCGGCGTCCATGAGGACGGACGGCCCAAATGCTTCGGCTACGCCGAATACGACGGCCTCCGCCGCGAGGTCACGGAGCTTGCGCCCTGAGACTTAAGAAAAGAGAGTTGCCGGGGATCGCCTGACAGCTCTCATTTTCTTTCAGTAGAAATAAAGTAACCTTGACTTAAGGTTTCAAGGAGGGAAAGCGATGAAAAGCTCATTTCGCTGGTATGGCGACAGTGACCCCGTGACATTGGACGAGATACGGCAGATACCCGGTATGCGCTCCATTGTGTCCGCGGTCTACGATGTGAAGCCCGGCGAGGTCTGGCCGGAGGAATCTATCAAGCACTTGGCCGACGAGTGCGCGGACGGCTCCGCTTCCCTCGTCATGTACTGGGACCAGTGAAGGGATTGGACTCCTCAAAAGACTGCCTCATGTGTTCCACCTACAAGAAGAAGGGCAAGGGTGTGCACCACCCATTTCACTTGTAAGAGCCTGACAACTGATAAGAACCGCTCAAGCCTGCTTTCAGCAGTCGTAAGACTAAGAAAGCAGGCTCTTTTTATGCCCTTGGGTCTGGCCGGGAGCTTCATTTTGGCAGTTTCAAATCCAACGGCGTTTCGAGCTTGGCGTGAGCCAGCCTGTTGTATATATAAGCGCGTAAATCGGCTTTTCAAAAAAATTTTTTCAACCAGGGTTATAATTTTCAAAAAAATTCGGCAATAGGGGAGTGTGAGGGTAATTGACAAGCCTTGACGGGGCAACAGCGGGTGCGCCACGCCCCCATCCGCTTTATGCTGTATGAGCCGCTGTATCTTTTTTTCAAATAATTTTTTCAGAGAGGGGTTAACTTTGGCGTTTCTTTTGTCCGTTGTAAAGTGAAGGGGCATGATGGCCCTCGTGCCGTCCATTTTGCCGCCGCGCCAACAGGCTCATCAAATTATTTTAATTTTTTTGAAAAATGAGGGCATAGATTTTGAGATTTTTTCACAATAGGTAAGTGTG
>CANQUO010000127.1 GCA_947627085.1 uncultured Oscillospiraceae bacterium | reverse complement strand
CAGGACCTCCTGGATGTTGCTTATCTTCTTATCGGTGATGAGGATGAGGGGCTCGTCGTAGACGGCCTCCATCTTGTCGGTGTCGGTGACCATATAGGGGGTGATGTAGCCACGGTCGAACTGCATACCCTCGACCACCTCGCTGTAAGTCTCGGCGGTCTTGGACTCCTCGACGGTGATGACGCCGTTCTGGCCCACCTTCTCCATGGCCTCGGCGATAAGGCGGCCGATGGTCTCCTCGCCGGATGAGACGGTACCGACTCTGGCTATATCCTCGGAGCCCGTGACATGCTGGGAGTTTGCCCTGATCTCGGCCACGGCGGCGTCGACGGCCTTCTGGATGCCGCGCTTCATGACCATGGGGTTGGCTCCGGCGGCCACGTTCTTGATACCCTCGTGGATCATGGCCTGGGCGAGGACGGTGGCCGTGGTGGTGCCGTCGCCGGCCACGTCGTTGGTCTTTGAGGCGACCTCCTTCACCAGCTGAGCGCCCATGTTCTCAAAGGGGTCCTCAAGCTCGATCTCCTTGGCGATGGTCACGCCGTCGTTGGTGATGAGGGGAGCGCCGAATTTCTTGTCAAGGACTACATTGCGGCCCTTGGGGCCGATGGTGAGCTTAACGGTGTCGGCCAGCTTGTTGACGCCTGTCTCCAGCGCCCGGCGGGCCTCCTCGCCGTAAATTATCTGTTTTGCCATAATATTTGCCTCCTAAAATTCAAATCAAAATTTCCGCTTTGGCTCCCCTTAGCCGCGAAGCGGCGTCAAGGGGAGCTGTCCGGACAAAGTCCGGACTGAGGGGTCAAACCTTTTTCCTCTTTGGCTCCCCTTCAGGGGAGCTGTCGAGCGAAGCGAGACTGAGGGGTCGTCCCCTGATTACTCGACTATTGCCAGTATCTCGCTCTGCCTGAGTATGGTGTACTCCTCGCCCTCGAACTTGACCTCGGTGCCGGTGTACTTGCCGGTAATCACCTTGTCGCCGACCTCCACCTCCATATCGATCTCGTTGCCGTCCACGAAGCCGCCGGGGCCCACGGCCACGACCTCGTAGACCTGGGGCTTCTCCTGGGCGGAGCTGGTGAGGATAAGACCGGACTTTGTGGTCTCCTCAGCCGGGACGCGCTTCAATACTACTCTGTCTGCTAACGGTTTGAGCTTCATGCTGATTTTGCCTCCTATATGAATAATTAAAATACAAACTACTTCTTTGGCTCCCCTTTAGGGGAGCTGTCGAGCGAAGCGAGACTGAAGGGCTCCCCCGATTCTGCTCCATCCCTCGAAGGCCCGCATCATGTCGGCGTAGCCGACTGAATAGCCTTACCTCTTTGGCTCCCCTTCAGTGGAGCTGTCGAGCGAAGCGAGACTGAAGGGCTCCCGCCTCAACTGAGCTTTTTCCGTTTAGCACTCTTTTCATCTGAGTGCTAAATTATCTATATATTAACTCAAATGTCACCTTTAAGCAATAGTCATTATACACATATTAATTGATAAATTAAACGTTCAGAGCATTTAATTTGACGATTTCGCCTACTTTCCTGCAACCTCTGGGGTATATGAAGTTTACCCCGCCGGGGATGAGCCGGAACACGGCCTTTTTTGTGTACATGGCCTCGCCGTCGATGCTGACGGAAAACTCCTTATCGTCGGAGATCGTGATGTGCCGGCCCGAGACGTACTTTATTATCTCCGGGTATTTGGCGTACTGTCCGGAGGCGTAGGCCTTCAAAAGTCTTGCCAGGGTTATCCGTGAGACCGCCTTCACGATGAGCATATCCATTACCCCGTCCTCGGGGGTGGCGGTCCTGGTGGGGTTGAAGCCGCCGCCGTAATACTGGCCGTTGCAGGCGGAGATGAGGGCGAATTTCCCGTCCAGCTCCTCCCCCTCCACGTTGATTTTAAAGTGGCGGTTTATGCCCTTCACCACGTTGACGACCAGGGAAATGACGTATCCCCCCGCCCCGCCGACGACGGGGAGGCTTGAGTATTTATGTACGTCCAGTCCCACCCGGGCGTCGATGCCGATGGAGGCGATATTGAGGCACTTCCGGCCGTTCACGTCAATTATGTCAATCGGGGCGGTCCGGCCGTCCACTAGAGCCTCCAGGTCTCGGAAAAGCTTCGCGTCCGGGCCAAACATCCTGACGAAGTCGTTCCCGGTGCCGCAGGGGTAGTGGGTGACGGCGCAGTTTTCAAACCCCGCCGCGCCGTGGGCGCACTCGGAGAGGGTCCCGTCCCCGCCGCAGGCGTAGACCCGGAGCTCATCGCCCTTTATGGCCTCCCTTTTCACCTTCTCGGCGGCGTCCAGGACCCCGACGGTCTCATATATCTCGAAGCTTTCGCCCCGGGAGGTCATAAGATTCTCGATTTTCCGCCTTACCTCGCCTTTGTCCGACCCTTTGCCCCCGGCCACGGGGTTTATGATAAAGAGGTGTCTCATTTCTCTAACCACCTTTTTTGAAATTCATACTGATCTTCTTTAAAAAGTAGACACTTGAAAAATGCCTGCTTTTTATAGCGCAAAGCGCGTAGAAGATCATATGAGACGTCTTTTTGGCGGCTTCGCCGCCAAAAAGAGCGACGCGTCAAGCGGCGCTTCTCCAATAAAAAGTCTACTTTTTATTGGAGAATAGTATCAAAACATGAAATAGCCGCACTTTATCATGCCGTTATAGAGCTTTCTGACCTTGGCGGCCCTGTATCCGAAATAGCGCTCAAGCTCCGGGTCCGAGGATATTATGTTAACTTTCCACCCGGTTATGCCCTTCATCGCTTTTCCGAAATCCCGCATTATCTCTCTCGCCGCGCGGATATCCAAAAGCCGCTCGCCGTAGGGGGGATTTGTGACGATAATTCCGCCATTTGTCGAAAGGGCGAATTTTCCGGCGTCGGCCACGGAAAAACGTATGAGCTTATCCACTCCCGCCCTCTCCGCGTTCCGGCGGGCGATCTTCACGGCGTCCGGGTCGATGTCGGAGGCAAAGATGGTATAATCCCGGTCAAACTCCCGGCTCCGGGCCTCCTTACGGACATTTTCCCAGTCCGGCCGGATGTTTTTCCAGCTCTCGGCGGTAAAGGAGCGCCCGAGGCCCGGGGCCCGGTTTTTCGCCGCCAGGGCGGCCTCTATGGCTATTGTGCCGCTCCCGCAAAATGGGTCGCAAAAGTCCCCGCGTCCCCGGTAACCGGATATGTCCACCAGGGCGGCGGCCAGCGTCTCCCGGATGGGCGCCTCCACCTGGTCCGGGCGGTAGCCCCGCTTGTGAAGGCCCGGGCCGGTGGTGTCGATATACAGCGTGGCCTCGTCCCGGACCAGGGCAAATTGTATCTGGTACGTCTCCCCTGTCTCGGGAAGTCTCTCAAGGCCGTAGACCCTGCCCAGCCTCGCCGCCACCGCCTTATTTATACTGCGCTGGAGGGCCGGCATGGATGTGATGGCGGACTGGTGCGTGTATCCCTTCACGGGAAAGGCGCCGGCCCTGGGAATAAATTTTTCCCACTCCATGGCCCGGACACCCTCGAAAAGGCTGTCAAAGTCCCCGGCCTCGGTCCTTCCCACGACGATGAGCACCCGCTCGGCAAAGCGGCTTCGGATATTCGTCAGGGCCATATCACGCGGCCCGCCGGTAAAATAAACCCGGCCGTCCTCTACCCTCACGTCCCGAAGCCCCAGGTGCCGAAGCTCGTTGCCCAGTGGGCCCTCCAGGCCGAAAAGGCATGGGGCGCAAAATTCAAGTTCCATCAAAGCTCCTTTTCCCGTCTCATGGGATACGGGATTGCATTTTATTCAAAAATCTGTTATTCTATGAATATTCTCTGAAAATCTTCCCGGAGGTAGCGTATGTCGACCGTAAACGCCATAAAAGTTGGCTCCTACGACGAGGAGCTCGTATATTCAGCCGTGTCCCGTCACTTCGAGGCCCTTTCCGTAGTCTCGGAGCTCAGGCCGGAGACGCGTATCGTTTTGAAGCCCAACCTGCTCTACGGCAAAAAGCCCTCCGCCGGGGTGACCACAAATCCCGCCATCTTAAAGGCGGTGATACGGTGGCTTAAGTCTCACGGCTTTGAAAATATAGTCGTGGCCGAGAGCTCCGGCGGCATATTCACCGCCGAATACATGCGCGGCGTCTACTCCGCCTCCGGCCTTAAGGTGCCGGGAATCGAGGAATATTTGAACCGCGACTTCACCTACGGCGTGAAAAAGACGCCGGATAGCTTTACGGTGAAGAGCTTCAATATCATAACGCCCATCCTTGAGGCCGACTACATAATCAACCTGCCCAAGCTCAAGACCCACGCCATGACCACGGTGTCAGCCGGTGTCAAGAACCTCTTCGGCGCCATACCCGGCCTTCAGAAGCCGGACATGCACCGCCGGTATCCCAGGTTAGACGGCTTTGTTCACATGCTCTGCGAGCTGTGCGAGACGGTTAGGCCGAATTTGACCCTCCTTGACGCCATCGACTCCATGGAGGGCAACGGCCCCGGCGGAGGCACGGTGAGGCACACGGGGCTCACACTGTGCTCTAAGGACGTCTACGCCCTGGACGTGACCGCCGTCCGGTTCATGGGCCTTTCGCCCGAGGAGATGCCACACCTCAAGGCCGCGGGCTCCATGGGGCTCCTGCCGGAGGATATCGATGTCACCGGCGACGCTATTATCCCCTGCTCCCCGGCCTTCAGGCTCCCGGACACGGTGAAAAGCGTGGGCTTTGACGACGCGGTGCCGAAATTCCTGCGCGGCCCCACGGAAAAGGTGCTGGATACCCTCCTGCGCTCCTATCCGAGGGTGGACAGGGCAAAATGCGTGGGGTGCGGCAAATGCGCCGAGAGCTGTCCCCAGAAAATAATAAAAATAGAGAACGGGAAGGCCGCCATGTCCCGCAAAAACTGCATCTCCTGCTTTTGCTGTCAGGAGATGTGCCGGTTCCACGCCATCTCCGTAAAGCGCGGCCTTCGCGGGCTTTGAGCATCGATTCAGTACGCCCGCTCAAAGCCGAGGTACCGCGTCCCTTGGAAGGTGAGACGGCCAGCATCGCCCTCCACAAGCATACCGTATTCTTCTCTGGGGACGTGGAATTCCATGCGGTCGCCGCTCTCCACCTGAAATGTGACGTAGTAGGTAGTGGAGGAGGTGTGAGAGTACCCGTGGGCCCCGGTCACGTCTCCCGCCATCGGATGATTAGTGACGGACACGTCCGCCCGTTTTGCGACGACTGTCGCCTCCACCGTCAGCTGTGGGGATCGGTTATTTTTGCTCCACTGGGCGATGCCGCGAATGAGCGCGAAAATAATGAATCCGAAAACAAGCGCGAAAACGACGAAAAACATGGTGCCGAAAAGGTTAACGCGAAACATAAAATCACCGCCTGGAACTCCTGATCTTATTTGGATAAATTTAAAGTCTTTTACAAGCCGGGGCCGCCGTAAGGCGGCCCCTTAAATCTGCCCCTGATTTTACTCCCAGCCCTTGGCGTGGACGTAGGCCTGGATGGTGTTCACGTTGGCCTTTTCGGTCTCGTTGAACATGCGCGCCACGGCCTCGGAGTCGTCCGTCACGGGAGTATACCACTGCTGATTTGTGAAGTAGTCCCTGTACACGGCCTTTTTGAAGATGTAGCCGTGGCGGGCGAAAATCTCGTTCTTGACAAAGCCTATCTCCTCCTGGGTCATCTTATCAAGGTCGGCATCGGTTATGAGCGTGGTGTCCGACGGGAAGAGAATCGTGTTGTCTGTGGGCTCCCGGGGCTCGGTGGTATCGGGCTCCGTGGGTTTTGTCTCCGTGGGCTCGGGCTCCGTGGGTTTGGACTCTGTCGGGTTGGGCTCGGTGGGCTTTGTGCCGCCACGGAGCTCGGCCCTGTAATCGGTGAGTATCCTGATATTCTTATTCTCCGTGTCGTTGAGCCGCTTTTCTATGGAGCTTGCGTTGCTTGTTTCGGGCTCATACCACTTCTGGGAGTTGAAGTATTTCTGGGTGGTGCTGGTACTGCCGCCGAATATATACCCGTGGCGGGCGTATATCTCGTTGATAATCATCTGGACCTCCGCCTCGGTCTTGCCCTCCAGCTCGGCCCTGGTTATGACCTTCGTATCCGAGGGGTAGAGGATGTCGTTGTTCACCGCCTCGGGTCTTGTGGTGGGCGTGCTGGACTCGGACGGCTCGGTCGTGGGCGGGTTCGTGGCGGTAGAGGGCTCAGTCTGGCCTGACGGCTCGGTCTGGCTGCCGGGGTCCGTCTGGGTGCTGGGCTCGGTCTGGCCGCTGGCGCCGGTGGCGTCGCTGGGGTCGGTCCGGTCGCCGGGATTCGTCTGATC
>CANQUO010000126.1 GCA_947627085.1 uncultured Oscillospiraceae bacterium | reverse complement strand
CTTGGGCGACAAAAGGGATTTTTTCCGACGTACATGCCGCCGGAAAAAATATTGAATTTGAGTTTTTTGACAAACTGACCCCTCCCAAAGGGAGGGGCTATAATACATAAAGGAGATGCTTTCATGTTCGGGAAAAAGAAAAAACATCTGTTGACGGCCAGGGTCGATACAACGGGTAAGTATCCGGTGATACTGTCCAGCATCTGCACCGGGGAGCAGGTGGCGGGATTCAGGGACAAGGCGACCCGGGACTTTACCGACGTGATGCTCATAAGGACCCGGGAGGACCTGGAGGAATTTATGGAGGTCTACGATATAAACGAGGCCGACATAAAGCGCGAGTGGTGATAAAAAATGACCGCAATGATTGATTATGATTGCGGTCATTTTTTTCGTTCTCTTCTTCTTTGCTGGGTGCGGCGGGACTGGTAGTAGCACTTATCGCACAGCCGCCCCTTCTGATAGAGCCCCAGGGGCGCGCCACACTTGGCGCAAAAGCGGATGTTGTTCTGGAGATTTTTCAAAAGTATCTCGTTTATGTCGTCCGCAACGGCTTCCCGGGTGTCGAAGAGCCTGTCCTCGTCCACTTCGAGGGAGAAGGTCCGGGAGAAGGAGTAGTAGAGGTCCAGCTTTTTATAATATAGCTCCAGCTCCAAAAGCGTGGGGTCCTCGCCTGCCAGGGCCGGCTGTTCTATGGCCTGGCCCTGCTGGAGCTTGAGCAGATAGTCGAAAAAGAGCTCCCTCAGCTGCTCGGCCGTCTCGTCAAAGGGGATGTTGGCGGCGCGAAGCTCCTCCTCCTTTGAAAAGGTCAGGCCAAGCTCCCGCATTTTTGAGATTATCGTTATATACCTGGTGATATCGAGCTTCACGTAGGGCTCCACGGTGGGGAGCTTGTTCCACTGTGTCAAAACCTCCAAAAGGTCGAAATCCACCTGCAAAACAAGGTCGGAAAAGCCAACCACGGCCTTTTCGATGGGCGGCACCGTGGCCTCAAGGCCGGCCCTTATGAAGGCCAAATTCTGAGTGGCCCCCACGTAGCCACGGCTGTACATGCCCAGCCTTCCGGCTCTTCCCGCGATCTGCTTTATCTCCTCGGGCTTTAATGGCCGGCGCTCCACGCCGTCGAATTTCTCCGTCTCCATGAAGATTATCCGCCGGATTGGCAGATTGAGGCCCATGCCGATGGCGTCGGTGGAGACCACGTACTCCATATCCCCCCGCAGAAAGCCCTCCATCTGCTTGCGCCGGGTGGCGTAGGGGAGAGCGCCGTAGATTATGGCCGGCTCCTTGCCGTGGGAGCGGAGCTCCTCGGCCACACTGAGCACGCCCACCTTTGAGAAGGTTATCAGGGCGTCCCCGGGTTGGACCTTCGCCGGGTCCACCGTGCGGCGCATGGGTATGAGGGGGGTGGTGCGCTGGTGGCGTATGACCTCATATGTGTCGCCACAGCCGGTTATCAGGCGAATGAGGATATTTTCCGCCTCCGGCGCGGCGCAAAGGTGAACCTCCGGCGCGAGAACGCCCAAAATCGCCCTTGTCCAGGCGTAGCCCCGCTGTGGGTCCGCTATCATCTGGCACTCGTCTATGACGGCCACGTCGAAATAACGCTTCATGTCCAGCTTCTCCGCCGTGGCGGCCACGTGGGTGTCGCCGGGGCGGCTGTCCTCCTCCTCGCCGGTGGCAAGGGAGCAGTCCACTCTGGCGTCAAGAAGCGTCTCCTGGGCCTCCAGGGCCAAAAGCCGTAACGGGGCCAGATACACGCCGGTGGGGGACTGCATGAGCCTTTTAAAGCCGGCGTAGGTCTTGCCGGTGTTCGTCCCGCCGATGTGCAGGATGAAATGCCGCCGCATGGCCCGGGCCTCGGGGTACTCGTCCTTGGGATTGAGCGCCACGAGGAGCTGAAGGCTTGAGCGGATGGCTATCGGCACGTACCAGACGGACCAGACCTTGGAAAGCCCGTCCCTGAAAAGCATACCCAGGGGGAAATCGGGGGAGCGGAGCATGTTCTCAAGAGTCTCGCCGGACCTTAATTCGCCGAGCTCGTCAATGGACCGGCGGCTTATGGCAAGGAGCACGTTGGGATAGCGCCCCATGACCTTTTTGGGATAGGGTTCCCCGGCGTGCTTTCCAAGCCAGAGGGCCGAGCGCGTGAGGGCCCTGAGACCTCCGAAGGGCCTTTCCACGGAGCCCTCCCTTTCGAGGGCCAGAAACGTTCCGAGCCAGCTTGTCACCTTGGAGAAGGGCGGGTCCGGCTCGCCGGAGCTTAGGCGGCTCATTATGGCCTTGTGGTAAAGGCCCGCCAGAGTCCACTCATTGGAGCCGTCCTTCTCCGCCGCCGCCCAGGCCTCCTCAAAGAGCTCCGACGCGTCACGGCTTCCCGGCTTTACCTGGGGCTCCGGCGGGACATACTCCACCCGGTTATTTTTAAATTCCTCGGTCTCCTCCGCCGCCAGAACGTCGGAGGATTTCCACACGCGAAAGGGGTGGCCGTGGGCGGCGACTACCCGGGGCTTGGGCAGAAGGTCGGCGATGAGCTCGTTTGTCCAGCCGCGTTTTTTAAGCGCGCCTATCTTCATATCGCGGCGCTTTGACATATCATACGCCTCCTTCCCGAAAATCTTCAAAGTTTTTTGAAAAAACGCGTATAATAAGCTTCGAAATTTCACACGCTTTTCTAATAATACCACTTTATAAACGTTTTTCCAATACATGAGCTTAAATATTTTTGAAAAATCTGTTGTAAACCCGGACAAAATATTATACAATAATACATTATGCCCATCGCCGCGCCTTATAGGCGATGGAATCATTTTCTGCGTAGGTTTACATAATATGAAAAAGCTTTTTTCGGCCGCGCTGGCCGTTTTCATGATAGCGGCTCTGGCCGCCTGCTCCCGCAACGTGCCGCCAAATTATGTGCACTCGGTGGGGGACATGGAGGGAAAGACCGTGGGGGTCCTCAATATGTCGGAGTCCGCGGGGTATATGGACAGGTTCATAGGACAGGCGACCGTCCGGCGGTATGAGACGGTCAAATCCATGACCGCGGGGCTTGAGAGCGGCGAGGTGGACTGTGTGCTGGCGGACGCCGGGACATCAAGGCGCATGACAAGGCAGTCCGGGAGCGTCACACGCCTTGAGGAGCCTTACGCCGACTGCGACTACCGCCTGGCGGTGTCCATCGACAATAAGGAGATGCTGGAGCGGTTGAATTCCGCCCTTCAAAGGGCGGAGAGCAGTGGGGCGATGGACTGGGCGAGGGAGAATTACGCAAGTGAAAACAGGACTGTCCACGTCGCGGACCCCGATAAGGAAACGGTGACCGTGGGCGTGGAGCCCGGGTTTTATCCCTACGCCTACTATGACGAGGACGGGGTCCTCTCCGGCATAGAGATAGACACGGCCTACGCCGTATGCGACGAGCTGGGGCTGGAGCCGGAGTTTCTGATAGCCGAGCCCGATATGCTCCTCTACCTTGCCGAGAGCGGCAAATGCGCCTTCGCCATCGGAAGGCTGGCCCGGGACCCTGAAAATGAGGCCGTGGCCTACACATCGGCGTACACACATTCAACACAGTATGTTGTTGTCAGGAAAGGATAGATCAAAGTATGGAACTTACAAAAATCGCCGCGATTTTCGCGGACGCCGATACCCTCGGCGGAGCGACCGTCACCGTGGGCGGATGGGCCAGGACCATCCGGGACATGAAAAATTTCGGCTTTGTGGAGCTCAACGACGGGAGCTGCTTTAAAAACCTCCAGGTGGTGATGGAGCGGGAGAAGCTCGATAACTACGCCGACATCGCCGGCCAGAACGTGGGCGCGGCGCTTATTGTCACCGGCACGGTGGAGCTCACTCCCAATGCCAAACAGCCCCTGGAGCTCAAGGCCGCGAAAATAGAGGTGGAGGGCGTCTCCTCCCCCGACTACCCACTTCAGAAAAAGCGCCACAGCGTGGAGTATCTGCGGACCATACAGCATCTTCGTCCCCGGACGAACCTTTTCTCCGCCGTATTCCGGGTGAGGAGCGTGGCGGCCTACGCCATACACACCTTCTTCCAGGAGCGGGGCTTCGTCTATATCCACACCCCCATCATCACCGGCTCCGACTGCGAGGGCGCGGGGGAGATGTTTGAGGTCACCACACTCGATATGTCTGATCCGCCCCGCCTTCCCGACGGGAGCGTGGACTGGTCACAGGATTTCTTCGGCAAGCGGGCCAACCTCACGGTCTCCGGCCAGCTCAACGCCGAAAACTTCGCCATGGCCTTCGGCAACGTCTACACCTTCGGCCCCACCTTCCGGGCGGAGAATTCCAACACCCAGCGCCACGCCGCGGAGTTCTGGATGATCGAGCCGGAGATGGCCTTCTGCGACCTTGCGGGGGATCTGGAGGTCATGGAGGCCATGGTCAAATTCATCATCAACACCGTTTTGGAAAAATGCCCGGACGAGATGGCCTTCTTCAACTCCTTTGTGGACAAGGGTCTATTGGAGCGCCTCCACAACGTGGTGGGGAGCGACTTTGCCCGTGTCACCTACACCGAGGCCGTGGAGATTTTAAAGGCCAACAATGACAAATTTGATTTCAAGGTGGACTGGGGTACGGACCTCCAGACCGAGCATGAGCGGTATCTCACCGAGCAGATCTACAAGCGCCCCGTCTTCGTCACCGACTACCCCAGGGAGATCAAGGCCTTCTACATGCGCCTCAACGACGACGGGAAGACCGTGGCCGCCGCCGACTGCCTGGCCCCCGGCATCGGGGAGATCATCGGCGGGAGCCAGCGCGAGGAGCGTTTGGACATCCTCACCACCCGCATGGCCGAGCTGGGCCTTCGGGAGGAGGACTACTGGTGGTACCTGGACCTCCGGCGCTACGGCGGCTGCAAGCACGCCGGCTTCGGCCTGGGCTTTGAGCGGATGATCATGTACCTCACAGGCGTCTCCAACATCCGCGACGTCCTGCCCCATCCCCGTACCTGGGGCAACGCGGAATTTTAAAGCTGGCTTGAAAGGGCTTCGCCCTTTCAATGCCAAGGGGAACGTGCGGGGAATTATCTCTGAATTCTGCGGAATTCAGAGATAATTCCCCTGCTGTCACGCTGCGCGCGCCGCAGGCGGCACACTTGCGTGACAAAAGGGATTTTTTGCGAGGCAAAGCCCCGCAAAAAATATTGAATGTTGAGTTTTAAGGAGAAATTATGGCGGATAAGAAGAAGGAGCCGAAGACCTACGGCACGAATATCGACTTTAACGCCTACAATCTGCGTCCGGCATCGTCGTATCTGGATGACATAAAGCGCCTAAAGGACCAGCTCACCGTGACCCTCACGGGCCCCGGCGGCTCCGTTACCACGAAAAAGCCGGAGAGGCCCTCCGCCGACGAGCTGGAAGCTTCCATGGACGAGGCAAAGCTGGCGGCGGACAAGCTCCTGCGCGAGATGGAGACCAAGGGCGGCGCCATCGGCCCGGAGGCCCCCAAGACCGAGGCGGAGAAGTCCCCGGAAAAGCCGGACTTAGATAAGCTCCTGGCGGAGCTTGACTCTCTTGTGGGGCTGGAGGACATCAAAAAGAACGTCCGGAGCCTCATTAACCTTGCCAAGATCCGCAAGCTCCGGGAGGAGCACGATCTGCCCACCCCGGCTATGAGCCTGCACCTTGTGTTCATGGGCAACCCCGGCACCGGAAAGACCACCGTGGCGCGGCTCATCGCCCAGCTCTACTACGCCATCGGTGTCCTCTCCAAGGGCCAGCTTGTGGAGGTGGACCGCTCCGGTTTAGTTGCCGGCTTTGTGGGCCAGACGGCCATCAAGACCGACGAGGCCGTCAAAAGGGCCATCGGCGGCGTCCTCTTCATCGACGAGGCGTACTCTCTTGCCGCCAACACCGGGGAGAACGACTTTGGCCGGGAGGCCATTGAGACGGTTTTGAAGGGCATGGAGGATAACCGAAAGGATCTTGTGGTCATCGTGGCGGGCTATGAGGACCTGATGGAGCAGTTCATCTCCTCCAACCCCGGCCTCCAGTCCCGCTTCAACCGGTACTTCGTCTTTGAGGACTATACGGGGGAGGAGCTCTATAAAATTTTCCTCTCCATGTGCGAGAAAAACAAATACCGCCTGACGGTGGAGGCCCAGGAGTTCGCAAAAAGGCTCTTTTGTGACCTCTACCTCACCCGCGGGGACAATTTTGGCAACGCCAGGGATGTGCGGAACATCTTTGAGAACGTCATCGGTGTCCACGCGGACCGAGTGGCCTCCGACCCCGAAATCGACGAGCGGGATCTGACACTGGTGTTCCGGGAGGACATCGAAAAGGCGGCTGCGGATGACGCATACAGGAACCAGCTGCTTGCGGAATTGCTCATACAATGAAAA
>CANQUO010000125.1 GCA_947627085.1 uncultured Oscillospiraceae bacterium | reverse complement strand
GCTTTGCCGCCAAAAAGAGCGACGCGTTAAGCGGCGCTTCTCCAATAAAAAGTCTACTTTTTATTGGAGAATAGTATTAAACATACACACCGCTATATCATCTTCCGGTTCAGTGGGCGATGGGTTTCCGGCGATTCAGGGCCGGCAACCGGGCCGCTGGGCTTTATAGCGTTGCGTCTACATAAAATTCTCCGCCCCCAAGCCAAAAGCGGACGGAGAAGCAACATGATTCAAAGGAGAATTTTTGCGTGTCAACAAAGGAAAAACTGAAGATCGCGGCCCTTGGGGGCCTCAATGAGATCGGGAAGAACATGTACCTCTACGAGTACGGCCAGGATATCCTGGTGGTGGACTGCGGCATCGGCTTCCCGGACGATGATATGTACGGCATCGACTCGGTGATACCGGACATAACATATCTTGTGAAGAACAAGACCCGTGTACGCGGCATCGTGCTGACCCACGGCCACGAGGACCACATCGGCGCCATGCCCTTCGTGATGGACGAGCTCATGGACGTGCCAGTATACGGTACGGCCCTCACAAACGCCCTTGTGAATATCAAGCTCACCGAGCACGGCACCGCGGACAAGGTGAAGCTCAACACCGTCAAGGCCGGGGAGAGCGTGAAGATCGGGTGCTTCAAGGTGGAGTTCATCCACGTGAACCACTCCATACCCGACTCCGTGGCCCTGGCCATAAAGACCCCCGTGGGCATCGTCGTCCACACCGGGGATTACAAGATAGACACCACGCCCATAGACGGCGGGATGATCGACCTTGCGCGCCTGGGGGAGCTTGGAAAACGCGGCGTGTTGGCGCTGGTCTCCGACTCCACCAACGTGGAAAACCAGGGCTTCTCCCTTTCGGAGAGCGTGGTGGCCGCCAACTTTGAAAACCAGTTCAAGGACTGCCACGAGAGGATAATCGTCACCACCTTCGCCTCCAACGTCCACCGCCTCCAGCAGGTCATAAACTGCGCCCGGAAATACGGCCGCAAGGTGGCCGTCACCGGTCGTAGCATGGAGAACGTGCTGAGGGTCGCCACGGAGCTTGGCTACATGGACATACCCAGCGGCATATTGGTTGACATAAATCAGATAAAGGGCCTGCCCAAGGACCGGGTGGTCATAATCTCCACCGGGAGCCAGGGGGAGACCATGAGCGCCCTTCATCGCATAGCCTTCAACGAGCACAAGCAGGTGGAGATCATGCCGGGGGACAAGATAATAATCTCCGCCTCCGCCATACCGGGCAATGAAAATTCCATCTCCCAGGTGGTGGACGAGCTATTCAGGCGCGGGGCAACGGTGGTATACGAGCGTAGCGCCCTTCTCCACGCATCGGGCCACGCCTGCCGTGAGGAGCTGAAGCTCATGCTGGCCCTTGTTAAACCTAAGTTTTTCATCCCCGTCCACGGGGAGTACAGGCACTTAAAGCTCCACGCGGACCTTGCCAAGCAGATGGGCGTGCCGGCGAAGAACGTGATCATCTCCGACCTTGGCAAGGTCATAGAATTGAGCTCCCGCAGTATCAAGCTTGCCGGCGTCATACCCTCCGGGAAGATATTCGTGGACGGCACCGGCGTGGGCGACGTGGGCAGCGTGGTCCTTCGCGACCGCAAGCACTTAGCCCAGGACGGCATGCTCGTCGTGGTCGTCAGTCTTTCGAGCTACGACGGCTCCCTCGTCTCCGGACCCGACATCATAACCCGGGGCTTTGTCTACGTCAAGGAGGCCGAGGAGCTGATGCAGGAGATGAAGGACGTGGCCTACGACGTCATAGAGGAGTGCAACTCCCGCCGCATAAAGGACTGGTCCGGCATAAAGGGCGCCATGAAGACCCGGCTTTCCGACTACCTCTACAAAAAGACAAAGCGCTCGCCCATGGTCCTGCCGGTCATAATGGAGGTCTGAGGCCGTGAACATACAGATATTCGGCAAGGCCAAGTGTTTCGACACGAAGAAGGCCGAGCGCTATTTCAAGGAGCGCCGGATAAAATTCCAGTCCGTGGACATGGTCAAATACGGCATGAGCCCCCGGGAATTCGACTCCGTAAGACGGGCCGTGGGCCTTGAGAACCTCATCGACGAAAAGGCAAAGGGCGCGGAGCTGCTCCGGTACCTTGCCTACGACGAGGATAAGATCGAAAAGCTTCTTGAGGACCAGTCCCTCATAAAAACCCCCATCGTCCGCAACGGCAAGCTCGCCACTGTGGGCTACTGCCCGGAGGTTTGGAAAACCTGGGAATAAACCCAAAAACGCCCCGGCAGGGGCGTTTTAGCCTGTCGAAAAAGGCCTGCGGCCTTTTCCGACAAGGGGGAACGTGCGGAAAAAATCGCAAAAAGGCCTGCGGGCCTATTTGCGATTTTTTCCTGCCGTTTTGCTCCGCGCACGGTCCAAAGGGCCGTACACTCCGCAAAACAAAAGGTAATTTTCGCGACATACATGCCGCCGCGAAAATCATTTGAAATGGAGTTTTACGCTTATCTGGGGTTTGCCAACAGTCTGAAAAGTGCCCCACTGGGGGCGCTTTTTTTGTGAACGGAGAATTGCGGCCGGGGTGGGACAAATATTCTCTTTTAATTGACAATACCCCTACAATAAACTATAATTGATTTATAAATTCTTACAGGGGGTGGCGGGATGAAGGTCACATTTATCGGCGCTGCGCATGATGTTACCGGGAGCTGTACGCTCCTTGAGGCCGGCGGGCACAGGATGCTTATAGACTGCGGTATGAAGCAGGGGAGCACGGCCTTTGAGAGCGTGGACCTGCCGGTGGCGGAGAAGGACATCGAGTGCGTGCTTCTGACCCACGCCCACGTGGACCATTCGGGAAATCTGCCGCTCCTCTACAAAAAGGGCTTTCGCGGGGCGGTGTACACCACCGAGGTCACAAGGAATTTGTGCGAGATAATGCTCCGTGACTGCGCCAACATACAGATGAGCGACGCGGAGTATAAGTCCCGGAAGGCACGGCGGGCCGGGGAGCCGGAGGTGGAGCCGCTTTTTGACTTAAACGACGCGGAGGGGGTGCTGAAGCTCTTTCGTGGGTGCGAGTACGACAGGGAGCTCACCATAAACGAGTGCGTAACCGTGCGCTTTACGGATATCGGGCACCTTCTGGGCTCGGCCTGTATCGAGGTTTGGCTCCACGAGGGCGGCGAGAGCCGGAAGATGGTATTCTCCGGGGATGTGGGCAACACGGACCAGCCCATAATCTGCGACCCAATGAAGGTTGCGGACGCGGACTATCTGATGATCGAGTCCACCTACGGCGACAGGTCCCACGGGGAGCGGCACGAGTACATAAACACCCTGGCCGGGTACATCCAGACCACCCTTGACCGGGGCGGCAACGTGATAATCCCATCCTTCGCCGTGGGCAGGACCCAGGAGATACTTTACTTTATACGTGAGATCAAAAACGCGAACCTGGTCACCGGCCACGGGGTGTGGCCCGTGTACGTGGACAGTCCCCTTGCCAACGAGGCCACGTCCATTTTCATGCAGTGCGACACCCAGTATCTGGACGAGGAGACAAAGGCCGTCATGGCCGAGGGCGTGAACCCCCTTGTGTTTGACGGGCTGTGCCTCACCACCTCAACGGAGGAGTCGAAGGCGCTAAATACGGACGCGGAGCCGAAGGTCATAATCTCCGCCTCCGGCATGTGCGACGCCGGGCGTATACGCCACCACTTAAAATACAATCTCTGGCGGCGTGAGTGCCTCATACTCTTCGTGGGCTATCAGGCCGCGGGGACTCTGGGGCGGATGATATACGACGGGGCGAAGAGCGTGAAGCTTTTCGGCGACGACGTGGCGGTGAACGCCCAAATCGAGTACCTGCCCGGCGTATCGGGACATGCGGACAAGCAGGGGCTTCTCGACTGGCTGGCCGGATTTTCCGAAAAGCCAAAGCGCGTATTCGTGAACCACGGCGACGAGGGGGCTTGCGAGGAGTTTGCCAGGTGCCTTCGGGAGGAGCGGGGCTACAAAGCCTTCGCGCCCTACTCCGGGACGGAATTCGACCTTATCACCGGGGAGTTTGTGAAGCTCACCGAGGGCGTCCGGGTGAGGAAGGCAAAGCCGGAGACCCAGGCCCGCAAGAGGGCCAACGAGGCGTTTAACCGCTTCATGGACGCGGTGACGAGGCTTGCGAACACCGCGAAGGAGTGCGACGGCATGGCCACGAAGGACCTGGCCCGGTTCACCGGGATGATAAATTCACTCATAGACAAGATAAAAAAATAAGAAAAAACATAAGAAAGCCGACGGAAACGCCGGCTTTTTTGATGGGAAGATTATATTAAATTTCTTATTATCGAGCGGTTTTCCTCAAAATCAAGGAAAGCAGTGTGTATTCCGATATTTTCCGCTATCTCAAGCTTTCTCTTAACGGAATTGGCGTCGTCCCACATGACGAGCCTCACCCGGCCCCGGTCCAGGAAGCTTGTGTAATTGGCCTCATGGCACTCGGAGTAAAAGACCCTGTCCGGCTGTACGCCTCCGGGGACGGGGGAGGGGAGGCGGGAGGGCAGGCTCCGGCGGGCGGGGAGGAGAAAATCGGCCGGACGGGTGTCGAGCCGCAGGGCGAGCCTCCCGGCCCCAAACCGCCCCGCAAGGGCACGTAGCCTGTCTATGTATGGGGCGCAGTAGCTCTGGGCGCTCACAAGTATCGTGGGATTTCCCGGTATACCGCCGTAGCCCTCCGGCAGATAGAGGGACAGGCCCCGGGGCCTGAACCTGTCCGACATCAGCTCCGCCAGGGCCATCAGGGCCGGCGTGGGCCGGGGAAGGTCCAGCACCGCCCCGGAAAAGCCGTAGATGAGGCACTGGCGCAGTATGCTCTCGGCCAGCGCCGCCTGGGGGCCGAAGCCGGTGAGGCGACGGCAGGACACCTCCATCAGCCTCTCGCCCCGCGGTGAAGGTACGGTCGGGCTACGGTTGAGCCTCAGCCCCCTTGCGACCTCATAGGCCATAAGACTCACCGGAGCGTACTCCGCCGCCTCGGCGGCCAGCTCGGGCGGCGCGGAGAGATAAATTTTAAAATCTTTCATGTACATTTCCTTATCAATGTGCTATAATATCCGCGTTGCGGATATTATACTGCTTCAAGCCGACGCCGTAACACGGTTATCACTACCAATCTATGCGTAAAGGTGCGTCATATGAGCTTTTTTCTTACCCCCGCGCTGAGATTTGAAAGGGTCACGGACATAAAGCCGGAGCTTTTAAATTCCCTGGGCATAAGCCTTCTCATTTTGGATGTGGACAACACAATCGCCCCCTACGGGCAGGTGACGCTGGACAATCCGGTGCTCAGCTGGGCGGGGGAGGTGAAGGCCGCCGGTGTGGGGCTTTACATAGTATCCAACAACAAGGGCGAGCGGCCGGAGATTTTTTCAAAGCTCCTGGACGTGCCCTACATAAAAAGGGCCGGAAAGCCAAGCCCCCGGGGAGTGCGCAGGGCGTTGGAGAACGCCGGCGTGCCGCCGGAGCGCACGGCGCTGGTGGGGGACCAGATTTACACCGACACCATCGCGGCTAATTTGGCAAAGGTCAGGATGCTCCTTGTGGAGCCCATCAAATTCACGAATCCCTTTTTGGCCATAAGATATTTTTTTGAACTGCCCTTCAGGACGGGAAAAAAGTTATAAGGAGTGTGTCAACATGAACAATCTCAAAAAAATCAGCGCCGCTGTGAAGGCGTCCGACGCCGACGCCATATTCGTCACCAGCGAGCAGAACAGGTACTACGCCACGGGCTTCGCCTCCTCGGCCGGAGAGCTCATCATCTGCGGCGACGGGACCTCGGCCCTTTTCATCGACGCCAGGTATTTTGAGGAGGCCAGCCGTGAGATATCCGGGGCGGAGGTGATATGCTCCAACGATAAGCCCGTCTACGAGCTCATGAACGCCTTCTTCAAAGAGCACGGCATCAAAAAGCTCGCGGTGGAGGAGGGCTCCTTAAGCTACGCCGCCTATACGAGGATCGACGCCAAGTTAGAGCCGGAGTTCGTCCCCGGACAGGCCATACTCCGGGACCTGCGGGCCGTAAAATCCGAAGAGGAGATGGAGTATCTCATCGGCGCGCAGAGGATAGCTGACAAGGCGTTTACAAACACCTTAAAGCTCATAACCCCCGACATAACCGAGCGTGAGCTGGCCGCGGAGCTCACCTGCCAGATGCTCAAGGCCGGAGCTCAGGACAAGTCCTTCGACCCCATCGTGGTCTCCGGCGCCCTCTCCAGCGTCCCCCACGGCAAGGCCCGGGACGTAAAGCTCCAGCGGGGCTTTTTGACCATGGACTTCGGCGCCCTCTATAAGGGCTACTGCTCCGACACCACCCGCACCGTGGCCATCGGCGAGCCCACGG
>CANQUO010000124.1 GCA_947627085.1 uncultured Oscillospiraceae bacterium | reverse complement strand
TTCGTACTCTACTTTGCCGCCATATCCTCCTTCGCGGGATTTGTGGGGAACATCGTCACCGAGTGGACCGGCATGAACAACGCAAGCCTCTTTGTCAGCGACTTCCGGGAGTATCTGGATATGCCCGAGGACACTCCCGACGGCTCCGAGACCGCGGAAAAGCACCTGCATTTTGCCCCGGAGATTGTCTTTGACCACGTCTCTTTCCGCTACCACGGGGCGGAGGCCGACACCATACACGACTTGAACCTCACCATAAGGGCCGGGGAGAAGCTGGCTCTGGTGGGCCTCAACGGCGCGGGCAAGACCACGCTGGTGAAGCTCCTCACCGGCCTCTACGCCCCCACCGAGGGTGAGATACGCCTGAACGGTGTGCCGGTCCGGGATTTTAAGAGGGAGGAATACTACAAATTGTTCTCCCCTGTCTTCCAGGACGCCCGCACCGGGCCCTTCTCCCTTCTGGAGTGCGTGTCCGGGCAGCTCGGCGGCGGGGACCGGGAGCGGGCGGAGGCGTGCATACGACGCGCGGGGCTGGGAATGAGGCTGGACGGACTTCCACGCGGGCTTGACACCGTTTTGGATAAGCAACTGGACAGTGAGGGCACAGAGCTTTCCGGCGGCGAGACGCAAAAGCTGATGCTGGCCCGGGCCCTCTACAAGGATGCCCCGGCGCTGGTGCTGGACGAGCCCACGGCGGCGCTGGACCCCATTGCGGAAAACGAGGTGTATTTGCAGTATAACGCCGTGGCGGCGGGAAAGACGTCGGTGTTCATTTCCCACCGCCTTGCCTCCACCCGGTTTTGCGACAGGATACTGTTTTTGGAAAACGGTAGAATCGCCGAGCAGGGGACCCACTCGGAGCTTCTGGCCCTGGGCGGGGAGTACAGCCGGCTGTTTGAGATACAAAGCTGCTGGTATAGGGACGACTACAAGGGAGGCGAGGCGGAATGAAGATTGGCGAGCACATCAAAATTTACAGGCGGGGCATAGCGGCCCTCTGGCGTCTCAGCCGCGACGGGGCGGCCTTCCGGTTCCTGGGGGCCGTGGTGGAAGCCGTCACGCCCTATGTGCCCATCTGGTTTTCCGCCCGGCTCATCGACGCAATCGCCGCCGGACAGCCCGCCGGGACGCTGGCGCTGTACGCGGGACTGACAGTGGGGCTGTCCTTCGCCCTGGGGCTTCTGGCGGCATGGTTTAAAAAGCGGATTGACGTGGGGAATTTTGAGTTCAGCGACAACCTGGCTTTCAGCTACTCCTGGAAGGCCATGGAGATGTCCTACGCCTCCATCGAGGACCGGGACGTGGCGCTACGGCGTGAGCGGGTGGAAAACGAGACCACCATGGGGTACAACTTCTACACTCTGCGCGAATGTACGCAGAGCGCCATCCTGTACCTTACCCAGATAGCGGCCAGCGTATCCCTGACCGCCTCCTTCTTCGCGCTGGGGAGCGTGGCGGTGTGGATGAAGCTGGCCCTGGCGTCCGGGGTGGCGGCGGCGGTGGCATGGCAGATAGTTCTATACTCCCTGTCGGCCAGACAGGTCCGCAAGCTTATGAGTTGCGTAGTAGATGTCAATCTCCACGCCGGAAAGCTGGACGAGCTCATCGGCGACTACGCCTACGGCAAGGACATACGCCTCTACGGCATGGGCGAGGGCCTTGTCCAAAAGGAGCTGGAGCTGAGCATGACCTGGACACGGGCGTTCAACAGGGTGCATTTGCGCGCCGGATTGCTGGACTGTCTGGGGAAGGCGGCGGACTTCGTCCTGCGCTTCGGGATCTATCTGGTGCTGATCTACGCCTCCCTCCGGGGGGAAGTGTCCGTGGGCTCCATCGCCAAATATGTCTCCTGCGTCACCCTCCTGCTGTCGGCGGCCGCCGGGATCGTGAAATCCATCACGCAGCTCGCGGTGAACAATGGGTACCTCCAGCGCTATTTCTCCTGGTTCGACATCCCCAACGAGATGTACAAGGGCACCCTCACCGTGGAGAAGCGGGACGACAACGAGTATTTTGTGGAGTTTCGCGACGTGTCCTTTCGCTATCCCCACACGGAGGCTTGGGCACTGCGGCACGTCAGCTTCAAATTCAAGGTGGGCGAAAAGCTGGCCATCGTAGGCTTAAACGGCTCCGGAAAGACCACGTTCATCAAGCTCCTGTGCCGCCTTTACGACCCCACGGAGGGGGAAATTTTGCTGAACGGCGTGGATATACGAAAGTACGACTACGACGAGTACATGTCCCTCTTCTCCGTGGTGTTCCAGGACTTCCGGCTCTTCGCCGTATCTCTCGGCCAGAACGTGGCGGCGGACACACAGTTCGACAAAGAGCGCGTGTACGACTGCCTCAGCCGCGCCGGGTTCGATGTGCGCGAAAGCTCCATGCCGAAGGGCCTGGACACGCCCCTCTACAAGGACTTCGACAAGGACGGCGTGGAGATATCCGGCGGCGAGGCCCAGAAGATTGCCCTGGCCCGCGCCCTCTACAAGGACGCCCCCTTCATCATCCTTGACGAGCCCACCGCCGCCCTGGACCCGGTGTCGGAGTACGAGGTTTACAGCCGCTTCAACTCCATCGCCGGCGACAAGACCGCCGTCTATATCTCCCACCGCCTGGCCTCCTGCCGCTTCTGCGACAAGATAGCCGTCTTCCACGCCGGTCAAATCGTCCAATCCGGCCGCCATGAGGAGCTACTCGCCGATACCTCCGGCAAATACCACGCCCTCTGGACCGCCCAAGCGCAGTATTATACAAAATAGCCTCGTGCAACAAATATGTCAACACACATAAGACCCCGCATTGGAATTGAACGGCTTCGCTCATTTTTGCGCGGCTACTGATGAATATATCTCCCCTTTCATCTTCTTATCCAGAAACTCGGCATATTTATGGTCATGCCCTATTTTCAGCGGCCGTCCTTTGTTCTTTTGCCGCTTTTCAAATATATCCTGCCCCTTCGCGGCTGAATAGCGTGGAACGTCCTTGTATCCCACCGTGTGCATATACGTCCCCCGCTTTATCTCGTTGTATATGGTCTGGACCGTGAACCCCAGCTCTTTCGCCGCCTCCGAGGGTTTCATCTTCCCCGCCAGTAATCCTTCAAGCTTATATCTCTCCTTCTCCGTCATGTAATGCTGTTTTTTCGTCATAACCCCGCGCTCCTTCGCCACGTAAAGTAACTGACCTTAAACCGCATTGTAACACAAAATTGGGGAGCTCCGGAGCGGATCACAGCCAGCTCCGGCTCCCCCTTGTGTTACACTCTGTCAAGCTGCCACTTGGTATTCGTCAGGATATGAATGACCCTCTGAAGCTCCGCCGCCTGTTTCCGCCTCTCCTCCAGCGTTTCCTCCATCTGCTGGAGCTCCTCCCTCAGCTCCTTGACCCTCCTTCTTATCTCCGGCTCCTCGAACACGCACCTGCGTATAAGCCCCTCGTACTTCTCCGTGAACGTCCATCCGGCCTGCGCCTCTATGACTTCCATGAGCTCATCGGATAAGCGTATTGACCGAATGTTAGTTTTCCCTGGCATGTAAAGCTCCTTTCCCCGGCCAGCGCCGGACCCCATAATAAAAAGTGATTGCTGGCGATGTGCGCCGCCGCACATCGCTTGCTCACGTCCTGCATGGAGCTGCAGGTTGTGTCAAGGGGACCGTGGAATAAATGCCAGTGCGCACACTGGCTTTTATGCCGCGAAAGCCCCTTGACACGTTCTGCGGCCCATGCCACCCCGCCCGCATGCGATAATTCAAATTACCTTATTCCCCCGCGTCCCCTCTCACGTAACACAAAATTCGCTCAAGAGCCAGGCTCCGGCACAAAAAAATGTGTTACGCCCCGCGGCAAGGCTTTAGCCTCGCGGGGCGTAACACATTTTCCGATGCCATTTCGTCAACCAGGTCACCGCTTTGTGTTACACCGGCCTCTCTGACCCAGTTTTTTCAATATTTTTCACCCGTTTTTAAAAATTCTTCTTGACATTTGCGGGAGATTTTTCCTTTATCTTGACAACCTTCGCTATAAAGCGATATAATACGCCTATGGGCCTCCCTACGGGGAGGGATCGGGAGTACCCGGTCTGGAGACCTCCGTTCCCTTAAAACGGACGGTAAAAAGGCGGTGCCTGACATCCCGCGTGAGCGGAATGGAGGCTGAGTATACAGCTCTCGCGGGAAATACCCCGAAGGGAGGCTGGTACAAATCACTTTAACGACTGTGCTGAGCCTTGTGGGCTTTTTGGGCTCCTTGGCAAGTATAATCTCCTTTGTGTTGTACTTATACGACAGAAAAAGGAAGTGAGCCGTCTGGTGCAGGCAGACGGCTCATGCGTGGGTTTGGGGCTTACGCCCCGGCTCACAAATTGAATAGCTGATTTGTTGGAGGCACCGTCATGGGCCTCCACCCGTTTTTATTATAGCTTTCTAACGCTTAATTGTCAATACCTTAGTTTTTTTCTACCTCACGCTCCCGCCACCTGGACGTCCTTGAGGGCCACGGCGAAGGGGCCGTTGTAGGTGGAGCTTACGTAGCGCTCCTTTGAAAGCTTAATGGTCTTTTGGGCGTTCAGGATACTGCCGTTGATGGACCCGCCGGTGACGGGGACGGTCTTTTCGCCGTCGAAGAGGTACGCTAAGCGTATCTCCCCGGCGAAGTGGCCGGACATGGCGTTCATCTGGAAGTCGGAGAAGGTCACCACGTGAAGGTGGGGCTGGGATTTGAGCTGGGCCGTGGGCGTGTCCCCGGTGGGTATGCGCAGGGCGTCGTAGGTCCCGGTGGGCGTGATGCCCAGGTAGCTTGAAAATCTCGCCCCGCCGTGGATGGTTTTCACAACGCCCTCCTCCATGAGTGGGCGCTCCGTGAGCCTTATGCCCTCGGCGTCGTAGGGCTCGCTCCCCGCAAGCTCGATGGTAAGCTTATCCCCGGCGGCGTCCTCGCCCTGGACGTTCTTGCCGGCCTCGTAGTCGGAGTAGTGCTGGTACACCGCCCCGGCGGAGGAACGTCTCACGTAGTAGCTGAAGAGCTCCGCCAGGTGATCCCCGGAGAGTATGACCGTGTAGGTCCCGGCCATCGGGGGCTCCTTTGCCGCCGCACGGTCCCGGGTCTGGCGGAGGGCCTCCTCCACCTTGGCGGAGAGGGAGGCGGTGTCGGGCTCGGTGTAGGCGAAGCTGTGGTAGGTCTCCACGTCCTGGGGCGCGGGGCACTGGCAGACGAATTCGCCCCGGACCTCGCAGGTGTCCCAGCTCACGTCCACGCCCCGGGAGTTGACCACCCGGCTGGAGCGCTTTATGGCGAATATCTCAGCGGAGTTTACGAACACGTCCTCATTCGTATCTGGCTTGAAGAGGGCGTCGCCCATGGTCCGGGCCGCCTCCTCCACGGACATTTTGGCAAAGGCGCTGTGGGAGGGTACGTGGGGCTCCTTCTCGCCCTCAATGAGCTCATAGTACTGGTTTCCCGCCACGGAGGCGGCGAAATACGCCTCCCGGAGGGCCGCGCGGACCTCCTCCTCGTCCATTCCCGGGTACACGGGCACGGAGGAGGAGCCCAAAAGCTTCGCCCCGTCCCTGTCGAGCTCCCTGTACACGGCAACGGAGTAGTCCGTGAGGCTCACGCGGCGCTTTAAGTCCATGTTCCGGCGCACGAAGAACACCTCGCAGGAGTGGGTGACCTTTTCCGTTATGGCCCAGGTGTCTATATTTTCGGCCTTCAGGGCCTCGATTATCCTGTTTATCATAAAGTCCGCCTCCTTAACCAAGCCTTATGCGGGCCTTTATCCAGGGGCCGCCGTCGGAGACCTTGACCCACTCCTTGTAGCCCTTGCCGCACATCCCGCCGCCGCCAAGCTCAAGCTTGCCGCTCATCATGGTGATGGACTTTAAAAGGTCCGGCACGTACCCGGTGAGGACGATGGGGGAGAAGATGCGGCCGGTGAGCTTGCCGTCCTTTATCTCCCGGGCGTAGCTCACCATGCACTGGATGCCCCAGTTTTTCGGGTCCTCCATGCCGCTGGAGGGCTCGCAGAGCAGAAGCCCGTCCTTTACGGAGGCTATCATGTCCTCCACGGTGTCGGTGCCCGGCTCAAAATAGGTGTTGGTCATGCGGGTGTAGGCCTTGCGCCGGTAGCTCTCCCGCCGTCCGTTACCGGTGGGCTCGGTACCCAACGTCATGGCGGACAGATAGTCGGAAATGCCCCGCTTCAATACGCCCTTTTCGATGATAACGGTGTCGTGGGCCATGGTGCCCTCGTCGTCGAAGAAGTAGCTCCCCGTCTCCGGCACCACCGAGGCGCCGTCGTGCATGGTCACAAGGGGGCTGGCAACGTACTCGCCCACGTATTTTTCCGCAAGGGCCCGCTTTTTCACGAACATGTCCATTTCCACGCCGTGGCCGAAGGCCTCGTGGACTATCATGCCCGTGAC
>CANQUO010000123.1 GCA_947627085.1 uncultured Oscillospiraceae bacterium | reverse complement strand
CTGTATCACCGAGCCCATCGTGGTGGACACCCCCTGTTCCTCCATCGACATCGTCCCCACCGTGGCAAACCTCTTCGGATTAAAATACGACTCCCGCCTCTATTCCGGCCGGGACATCTTCGCCACGAATTACGTGGCAAACGAGTATTCAAGCTCCATCCCCCTTGTCATCTTCGCCGACACGACGCCCATGAAGGGTAACAGCTGGATAACCCCCGCCGGGACATATGAGTCCAGCACCAAGACCTTCACCCCCGCCCCCGGCGTGACGCTGGCCGATCAGGACTCCTACGTCAACTCCGTCAAGCGCCTTGTCTCCGGCAAGATTCAAAACGCCAAACTCATCGTGAGCCAGGACTACTACGCCAAGGTATTCAACTGATAAAAAGGCAGTTGCCAAAAACACGAAAAAGTACCGACCAGGTGAAATAGGCCGGTACTTTTTTGATATTTCCGTCGGTGAAAGTAGGGAATCGTTCCCTTATCTGAAAAGCTCCGTAAGCTTTCCCCACAGCTCCATTATCCTGAATCTCACAACGTACCCCTCATTTTTTCCGGTGATGAGCCCCACCTCGCTGTCCGTAAGGCCGATGGCGGCGCTGGTCTGGCCGTCTATGACCCCGGCGTCGCAGATGGGCGGGAACACAACGCACCACCAGTTGTGCCCGGCGCCCTCGCCGATGGTGACCCTGAGCGACAGGTACTCCCCGGCGGGCAGGGCGAAGTTGTCATACTCGGTGGTGGGAAAGCTCTCCTTACACAGCGTAGCCTTAACGCCGTACTCCTTCCCGCTTTCCGAAATCACCCCTCTCGCCGCGCCCTCGATCTCCGCGAGCCTCCCGCCGATTATTTCCTGGGCGCTCTCCCGGTCCCGAGCCCCCTCAAGGGCAGGCCTCAGCTTATCGAGCACCGCGTCCCGGACGCGGAGCTTCAGGCTCTGGTCCGCGTCCGTGTCGGAATTTGCTACCACGTGGAGCCTGATAAGCTTGTCCGACAGGGCTTTTGAGCTGCGGTTTATATCAAGTCCGCCTATAAAAGTTACGATGAGCACCGCGATAAGGGCCCATTCCCAAATCTTAAATTTCATAAAAGCCTCCAAAAAACGGGCAATGAACAGCCCAGGTGTGCATATCATTGCCCGTTTTTGAGAGTTTTATTCGTTTTTTTGCGTAATTTCAAACCGGTTTTGTAAAAAATACGGTGCCGAGGCTGGAAATACGGGCCTTGGCGGCATCATCAAGCTTATCAAAGACCCCGAACACCGCGGAGCCCGTACCGGTCATGGCGGTCCCCAGCGCCCCTGAGTCGATCAGGGCGCGCTTTACGTCCTCCACGACGCGCCGCTCCCTGTCCGGAAGCGCCTGCTCAAATACGTTAGCGAACATGGACGCCATTTTAAGAAGCTCACCTGCCTCAAGGGCCCTTAAAAATCCCGCTGTGTCCGGCCTTTTCCCAAGGTTGATCGCGTCAAGGGCGGCGAAGAGCTCCGGGGTGGAGACGGAAAAATCCGGCTTCACGATTGCGATATCGCACTCCGGCATCGGTGTAAGCTCCAAAAGACGCTCCCCCCGTCCCCGGGCAAGACACGTCCCGCCATAAAGACAGAAGGCCACGTCCGAGCCGACCTTGGCGCATATCTGGAGCAGCTCCTCCCCGGAAAGCTTCGTTTCAAGTAGCCTGTCAAGTCCCCTTATCACCGCCGCGGCGTCGGAGCTCCCCCCGGCCATACCGGCCTTATCGGGGATGTGCTTAGTTATGTAAACCTTAACGCCGATTTCAGGCCGGTTAACATAATCAAGAAATTCCTTTGCCGCCTTACCTGCAAGATTATGTAAACCTTTCGGCAAGTCCTCTCGACTTATGTCAACTTCTATCCCCAGCCCGTCCGAAATAGTTATGTCAACCTCGTCGTACAGTCCCACGGACTGCATCACCGTCTCCATCTCGTGGTAGCCGTCGGGCCTTTTGCCCAGGACGTTCAGCGTCAGGTTGAGCTTGGCGCAGGCTCTCTCCCGGATGTGCCCCATCACCTCAGCCTCTTGAGAAAGCCGTCCATCCGCTCCAAAGCCGTCTCGATATTTTGCACCGAGGAGGCGTAGCATATCCTGACAAAGCCCTCTCCTCCCTCGCCGAAAGCGGTGCCGGGTATTACGGCCACCTTCTCCTCCCGGAGGAACCTTGTGCAGAACTCATCGGAGGAAAGGCCGGAGCTTTTGATTGACGGGAACATGTAAAAGGCCCCTCTGGGCTCGAAGCACTCAAGCCCCAGGTCCCTAAGGCCCTTCAGAAGGAGCCTGCGGCGCCTGTCGTAGCTGTCACGCATCATCTCGATATCCCCGTCGCCGTTTTTAAGGGCCTCCACCGCCGCGTACTGGCTGGTGGTGGGCGCGGACATTATGCCGTACTGGTGTATTTTCAGCATCTGCTTGAGCAGGGGCGCCGGCCCGCAGACGTACCCCAGACGCCAGCCGGTCATGGCGTAGGCCTTTGAAAAGCCGTTGACCACCAGCGTCCGGTCATAGAGCTCCGGCAAATTCGCCGGGGACACGTGCTTTTGCCCGTAGGTGAGCTCCGCGTAAATTTCGTCGGACAGCACCATTATATCCGTGTCCTTAAGCACCTCGGCTATGGCCTCCAGGTCCTCCCTCTCCATTATCCCGCCGGTGGGGTTATTTGGAAATGGCAGGACCACGAGCTTCGTACTCGGCGTGATAGCGGCCCGGAGCTCGTCGGCCGTCAGCTTAAACTCGTTTTCCGCCTTCGTCTCCACGTACACCGGCACGCCGTTGGCCATTGTCACAAGCGGCCCGTAGCACACAAAGCTGGGGACGGGGATTATGACCTCGTCACCGGCGTTCAGCACCGAGCGGATACAAAGGTCGATGGCCTCGGACCCGCCCACGGTGACGAATATCTGGCCGTTGGGGTCGTAACGGAGGCCGAAACGGCGGTCAAGGTATTCGGATATGGCCGCCCGGAGCCGTGAAAGGCCGGCGTTGGAGGTATATTTCGTGTACCCCTGCTCCAAAGAGTAGACGCCCGCCTCCCTTATGTGCCAGGGGGTCACGAAATCCGGCTCGCCTATACCCAGGGATATGGCGTCCGTCATATTGTCAAGTATGTCGAAAAACTTCCGTATCCCCGAAGGCTTCAGGGTTTTTACGTTTTTCGACATTATATTGTCATAGTCCATCATACAAACAGCGTCCGCTCCTCCTGCTCGGGCTCCACGATGAAGGCCCTGTGCTTATCCTTGTACCGCTTCATTATGAAGTGGGTGGCGGTGCTTATGACGCCCTCGATGGGCGCCAGCTTCTCCGCGACGAAGCGGCTGACCTCCCGGAGGGACTTGCCCGTGACGATGACGGAGAAGTCGAAGCTCCCGCTCATGAGGTAGAGGCTCTCCACCTCCTCGTACTGGTATATGCGTCTGGCTATCCTGTCGTAGCCGTCGTCCCGCTGGGGGGTGATCTTCACCTCGATAAATGCCGTGACGGCCTCCTCGCTGGTCCTGTCCCAGTCAATAAGGGCCGTGTAGCCGTTTATGATGTGCTCGTCCTCGCATCTTTTCACCGTGTCCCGGACGTACTCCTCATCCTTGCCGGTCATGGCGGCGATCTCATGCGGTGTGTACCTGCTGTCCTCCTCAAGGAGCTTCAAAATTTCGTTCATACCCGCGCCTCCTGACATTGTTTTGCGAATTAAAGCCCAGTATATCACACGGAAGAAGAAAATAAAACCCCTTTTTTTCTTTTTTTGCGAATACCACTTGACACACTATACTATGCGTGATATAGTATTATGCGTAAGGAGTTGTATAGATGGACATCCAACTGCGCCGGGGGATACTTGAGGTATGTGTCCTGAAGGCTCTGAGCCGGGGGGAATCCTACGGCTATCAGATAATAAAGGACATCTCGCCCTTCGTTGAGATGAGCGAATCCACCCTCTACCCCATTTTAAAGCGCCTTGAGGCCGCCGGAGCCCTCACGTCCTATTCCCGTGAGCACAGCGGGCGGCTCCGCAAGTACTACGCCATCACCGGCCCGGGCCGGAACAGGATCGAATCCTTCCTTCAGGAATGGGAGGAAGTGAAAAAAGCCTACGATTTCATAAAAGGAGACATGTAAAATGACAAAGAGCGAATTTCTTGACGGCCTGTGCCGGGGCCTTCGTTTCCACGCCGATTCCGATGAGATACAGCACATGGTGGACTTCTACTCCCAGTCCATAGACGACCGCGTGGAGGAGGGCATTAGCGAGGAGGAGGCCGTGGCGGCCATGGGGGACCTCGACTACATAATAAGCGAGGCCAAAAACGCCTGGGACCGGGAGTCCCCCGGTTCAGCCCGCAAGGCCGGGGTCGAAAAGCTTGCGTTCCGGTCCTCCGAGGTCCAGAGCCTTTCCATAAACGACACCTCCGGCGATGTGCGCGTCCTCCCCTCCCCGGACGGGGACATACACGTGGAGTACGTAAACTCCGCCCAGTGGCGCTATGAGGCGGAGCTTGTGGGCGCGGAGCTGTCCGTCCGCCGGGTGCGGACCGGGAGCGGCGACGGGAGCGTGGACTTCAACGTGTTCGGCAAAAAATTCAGCGTCACCCTTCCCAATATGGGTGGGCTTTTCGAGAGCAGTCTGCGCCTGACTGTGATGCTCCCAGCCGGTACATGTATAAATACAAGCGTAAACATCGCAAGCGGCAGTGTGGAGGTCTCAGACATCTGCGTCCGCGCCCTTTATGTCAAGTCCGCCAGCGGGGACATAAGCGTAGAGAACGTGACAGGCGAGGGGAAAGTAAGCCTCATCACCGCCAGCGGAGATATCGAGGTCGAAAGGCTCACCTCGCCTGAGCTCACCGTCTCCACCGTAAGCGGAGACGTGGACGTGAATGGCTTAAATTGCGCAAGCTTTGGCGTCAAGACCGTCAGCGGCGACATGGACCTATTGGAAATAAACGCCACCCGGCGCGTAAATCTCTACTCCGTCAGCGGCGACACCGACATTAACCTCGCCATCCCCTGCGCGGAGCTCTCAGCCGAGTCTGTCAGCGGCGACGTGAGCATCGAGCTTCCCGGCTTTGAGAGCCTCTACACCGTGAACGTCCGCACCCGCTCGGGAGACACGAATATAAACGGCGCGGCGTGCGCGGGGCCAAATACAGTCTCCGTCAGAAGCGTCTCGGGGGACGTGGATATAGACTTTTCGCGTTGATAAGAAAATCACCGGGATTTTCGATAAATCCGGTGCCAAAACAAATTCAAAAACCGTCACGTTAATTTATTGACATGTCTTTTTTAACTTGGTATAATTCAAGTGGCAACCTATGGCGTTTATACGCCTAATCAACATAAAAAGAAGGGAGTTTCACATGATTTATTCCGCAGAAGTTGAGAAAATGTGTCCCGTCGCCAAGGGCGCCTATCACGGCCCGGCCCCCATCCCCGAGGAGGGCAAGTGGGTCCAGGCCAAGGAGATAAAGGATATCTCCGGTTTCACTCACGGCGTGGGCTGGTGCGCCCCCCAGCAGGGCGCCTGCAAGCTCACACTCAACATCAAGGAGGGCGTCATTGAGGAGGCCCTGGTGGAGACCCTGGGTTGCACCGGCATGACCCACTCCGCCGCCATGGCCGGAGAGATTCTCATCGGCAAGACCATCCTTGAGGCGCTGAACACCGACCTTGTGTGCGACGCCATCAACACCGCCATGCGTGAGCTTTTCCTGCAGATCGTCTATGGCCGCAGCCAGTCCGCTTTCTCCGAGGGCGGCCTTGCCATCGGCGCCTCCCTTGAGGACCTGGGCAAGGGCCTTCGCGGCCAGGTGGGCACCATCTTCGCCACCAAGGCCAAGGGCCCCCGCTATCTGGAGCTCACCGAGGGCTACATCACGCGCCTCGCTCTCGACGAGGAGAACCAGATCATCGGCTATGAGTTCGTACATATCGGCAAGATGATGGAGGCCATCAAGAAGGGCACCGACGCCAACGAGGCCATGAAGGCCGCCACCGGCACCTACGGCCGCTTCCAGGACGCCGCCAAGTACATCGACCCGCGCCACGAATAAGAAGGAGGACGGAATAATGGCACTTTTTGAAAGCTATGAGAGAAGAATAGACAACATCAATGCCGTCCTCCAGGCGGAGGGCATCGCTTCCCTTGAGGAGGCTAAGAAGATCTGCGACGACGCCGGCGTTGACGCTTACGGCATCGTAAAGGGCATCCAGCCCATCTGCTTTGAGAACGCCTGCTGGGCCTACACCGTGGGCGCGGCCATCGCCATAAAGCGCGGCGTGAAGAGCGCCGCCGAGGCCGCCGAGGTCATCGGCATCGGCCTTCAGTCCTTCTGCATCAAGGGCTCCGTGGCTGACGACCGTAAGGTCGGCCTGGGCCACGGCAACCTTGGCGCCATGCTCCTCCGGGACGACACCAAG
>CANQUO010000122.1 GCA_947627085.1 uncultured Oscillospiraceae bacterium | reverse complement strand
AGATGGACGTGGGCGCGCCCATGTTCCTGGCCGGGGCCAGGACGGCGGCGGACCTTTCGGGCCGGGAGAGCGTCCGCCACGAGCTGGCGGCCAGCCTGGCCCTGTCGGGCCTCATGGGCTCCGCCTCAAGACTGTACAGGGAGCTTTACGACGAGGGCCTTATAAATGAGACCTTCGGCTACGACTTTGAGAACACCGCCGGGGCGGCGCACCTGACCTTCGGCGGGGAATCCCGGGATATACCGCGGGTGTGCCTCAGAGTTTTCGAGGCCGCCGCCGACATCGCCGCCCGGGGCTTCGACCCGGCCTTCTTCGAGCGCCGGAGAAAGACCGTTCTCGGCGGGGCCATACGGGCCCTCAACTCCTTTGACAACATCTGCTACAACATCGCCGCCGGCTCCTTCGCGGGGTATGAGTACTTCGACACCGTGGATATTCTGAGCACGATCACTCAGGAGGACGCCCGATCGTTTCTGGGCTCGTATCTCACGCCGGAAAGGTGCGCCGTCTCCGTTATAAACAACAAGCAAAACGCGTAAAAGGACAGGTGATATCATGCCTCAGAGCTTACCGGACGCATCCATCTCCTTCCCCATGCTGGGAAACTGGTCCATTGATCCGCCCACCTACTTCAAGCTGGGCCCATTGAACATCCACTTCTACGGACTTATAATCGCCACGGGCTTTCTTCTGGCGGTGCTCTACTGCGCCAAAAGGTCTACGGAGTTCGGCATGACCTCGGACAACGTCTTTGACGTAATAATCCTGGGCGTGCCCATGGCCGTCATATGCTCCCGAATCTACTACTGCGCCTTCCACTGGGAGACATACCGGGAAAACCCCATCTCCGTCCTCTACATCTGGGAGGGCGGCCTTGGGATGTACGGCGTCATCGCGGGAGCCATATTGGCGCTTGTGATATACTGCCGGTGGAAGAAGTTGTCCATCCCCGCGTTTTTGGATATGGTCTGCTTCGGCTTCCTCATCGGCCAGACCCTGGGCCGCTGGGGCAACTTCATGAACCGTGAGGCTTTCGGCTATGAGACGGATATTTTCTGCCGCATGGTCCTGACCACCCCCTCCGGGAGAGTCTATTCGGTGCACCCCACCTTCCTCTACGAGTCCGTGTGGAACCTGATTGGCTTTACCTTCATGCACTTTTACTCGAAAAAGCACCGGACCTACGACGGGCAGATGTTCCTCATATACCTCGCCTGGTACGGCTTCGGGAGGATGTTCATCGAGGGCCTGCGCACCGACAGCCTCTATCTATGGGGCACGTCCATCCGCGTATCTCAGCTGGTTTCCGCCATACTTTTTGTTGCGTCGGTGACGATTTTGCTGTATAATAGGTTCAAAAGGCACCCGGACCCCGAAAATATGTTCGTAAACCGCCAAAAGGCCGCGAAGACAGCCATAGTCGAGGGCCCCGCCGGGACGGCGGAGGACGGCGGCTCAAACAGGGACGATTCGGATAATGCCGAAGAGGAGATCGGGGAAGAGGCCGAAGAGGGCACGAAAGAGGAAATAAAAGAGGACACGGAGGGGAAGGACAGTGACGAATGAGGAGCTTGACGAGGCGCTGAGGCCACTTCAGGAGTTGCTTGACCGCCGCCAGACGTTCTCTTTTGAAAAAACAGGAGCATTTACAACAAAACAAAATAATCATATGGAGGTAAATATCATGGCAAGCATCGATTTTGAGAACATACTGCAAAAGGTGAAGGACGCCGCCGGTTCCGTGGCCGATTTCACCACCAAGACCGCAAAGACCGTGGCCAACAAGTCCACCGAGGCGGCCAAGACCGTGGCGGGGAAGGCCCAGGACACCGCCAAAAAGACGAAGCTCAACGCCCAGATAGCCGCCCAGCGCGAGTCCATGAAGAAAAAGTACACGGAGCTTGGCAAGCTCTACTATGAAAAATACGCCGGCAACACCGACCCCGATTTTGCCGAGCCCGTCGGGGCCATAGAGACCGCCCTTGCCGATATCGCCGCCAAGCAGGCGGAGCTCGACGCCCTCGCCGCCGAAGAGGAGGACGTGGAGATAGAGGTTGAGGTGGAGCCCGACCACATCGTGGACGACATAGAGGACACCGTGGAGGCCGAGGCCGAGGCCGCCGCGGACGCCGCCGAGGAGATCGCCGACGAGGCCGCCAAGGCCTTCGACGACGCCGCCTCCACCGTAAACAAGCCCCAGGAGTAATAAAACACATTGCCCGGAACGAGCTTTGATGCCCGCTCCGGGATTTTTTTACACTTTTATCCGTTATATGTTATTGTACAAAAAAACATCGAGAAAAAATTAACAAACACCCTTGAAATGTGCGTAAAGTTGTACTAAAATAGTCATGCGCGTTTGCGCGGGGGAGTGAGGCCGGTGGTAAATATCGTGCTGGTGGAGCCGGAGATACCGCAAAATTGCGGGAATATCGCCCGGACCTGCGCCGCCACAAGGTCCCGCCTCCATCTGGTGCGCCCCCTGGGCTTTGACATATCCGACCGGGCCGTGAAGCGCGCCGGCCTTGATTACTGGCACATGGTGGACATCACCGTCTATGAGGACCTTGAGGATTTTCTTTCCCGCCACGGTAGCGACGATCTGTGGCTCGCCACCACCAAGGCACCGAGGGCCTATCACGAGGCCGAATACAAGGACGGCTGCTGGCTCGTATTCGGCAAGGAGACGGCGGGACTGCCGGAGTTTTTCCGTCAGCGCTACTTTGATAAATGCGTGCGCATCCCCATGAGAGCGGACGCCAGGAGCCTCAATCTCGCAAACTCCGTGGCCGTCATATGCTATGAGGCCTTGAGACAGCAGGGCTTTCCGGACCTTGCCGGGACCGGCTCCATGGCCAGGTGACATATAATTTCGCGCGTTTTCCCTTAATGGGTCAATAATATAATCAATATTTTATGGATAGGAGAAGAACCATGAACTACAACAAGAAATCAGTCCGTGACATCGATCTTGCCGGTAAGAAGGTGCTCCTTCGCTGTGACTTCAACGTCCCCCTGAAGGCGGGCGTCATCACCAGCGACAAGCGCATCGTGGCGGCTGTCCCCACCATCAAATACCTTCTTGACCAGGGCTGCGCCGTCATCGCCTGCTCGCACCTGGGCAAGCCCGAGCCCAACTTCGAGAAGTGGTCCAAGAAGCAGGCCGAGAAGGGCAAGGCCCCCGAGGACATCACCGAGGCCAAGTGGCAGAAGTCCCTTGAGGCACTGTGCATGGAGCCAGTGGCCAAGCGCCTCAGCGAGCTGCTTGGTAAGCCGGTAACGCTGGCCGGCGACATCAATGTGGTGAATGACGACGTCAAGGCCAAGGCCGCCGCGCTGAAGCCCGGTGAGATCATGCTTCTCCAGAACACCCGTTTCAATAAGGGCGAGACCAAGAACGACCACGAGTTTGCCAAGGAGCTGGCAAGCCTTGCCGATGTCTATGTCTCCGACGCCTTCGGCGCCGTGCACCGCGCCCACGCCTCCACCGCCGGCGTGGCCCAGTATCTGCCCGCCGTCTCCGGCTTCCTTATCGAGAAGGAGCTGGACGTCATGGGTAAGGCCCTGGCAAACCCCGACCGTCCCTTCGTGGCCATCCTGGGTGGCGCCAAGGTCTCCGATAAGCTCAACGTCATCTCCAACCTCCTTGAGAAGGTCGACACCCTCATCATCGGCGGCGGCATGGCCTACACCTTCATGGCCGCCAAGGGCTACACCGTGGGCACCAGCCTTCTGGACTCCGAGAAGCTTGACTACTGCAAGGACATGATGGCCAAGGCCGAGAAAAACGGCGTGAAGCTCCTCCTGCCCGTTGACACCGTTGTGGCCGCCTCATTCCCCGACCCCATCGACGGGTCCGTGGACGTTGAGACCGTGGCCGCCGACGCCATCCCCTCCGACAAGATGGGCCTTGACATCGGCGAAAAGACCCGCGAGATATTTGCCAAGGCCGTCATGGAGGCCAAGACCGTGGTGTGGAACGGCCCCATGGGCGTATTTGAGAATCCCACCCTGGCCGCCGGCACCATCGCCGTGGCCAAGGCCCTGGCCGACTCCGACTGCATCTCCATCGTGGGCGGCGGCGACTCCGCGGCGGCCTGCGAACAGCTCGGCTTTGCCGATAAGATCACCCATATCTCCACCGGCGGCGGCGCGTCCCTCGAATTTTTGGAGGGCAAGGAGCTGCCGGGCGTCGCGTGCCTCTTAGACAGATAAGGAGAACTAAGCGGCATGAACAGGAAATATCGCAGAGTCATAATAGCAGGCAACTGGAAAATGAACATGGTGCCCTCCGTGGTCCGGGGCTTTGCCGAGGCCGTGAGGAGCATCGTCCCCCGCAACAAGTGGTGCGAGGCCGTCATATGCGCCCCCTTCGTGGATCTGCACACCGCCAGCCGGGTCCTCTGGGGCAATCATATAAACGTGGGCGCCCAGAATATAAGCGAGTATGAGCGCGGCGCCTACACCGGCGAGGTCTCCGGCGAGATGCTCCGGGACCTGGGCGTGAAGTACGTCATCGTGGGCCACTCCGAGCGCCGCCAGTACTTCGGCGAGACGGACATCACCGTCAACAAGAAGGTCAAGGCCGCCATCGAGGCCGGCCTCATGCCCATAATCTGCGTGGGCGAGAGCCTGGAGCAGCGGGACATGGGCATCACCGAGGAGCTCATCCGTTATCAGGTCAAGGCCGCCATCGCCGGCGTGCCCACCGAGAAGATACGCAAGATCGTCATAGCCTACGAGCCCATTTGGGCCATCGGCACCGGCCGCACCGCCACTCCCGAGGAAGCCAACGAGATTTGCAAGCTCATCCGCGCCGTCATTCGCGGCCTCCACGGCGCCCGTGTCGCCCGGGCCACCCCCATCCTCTACGGCGGCTCCATGAACGAGAAAAACGCCTACGAACTTCTGGCCCAGCCGGATATCGACGGCGGCCTCATCGGCGGCGCTTCCCTTGTCCCTGAAAAATACGCGGCTATCATCAACGCGGCAAACCAGGAGGAATAAAAATCCATATAATGGCCGCCCAAACGGGCGGCCATTCGGGATATTCCCGTTTGGGCCGGGGAAAAACCGGTCCGCCCTCTATATATTTTGGGAGGTATTTTCATGAAAAGACCCGTAACTCTTATAATAATGGACGGCTTCGGCATCGATGCTCCGGACCCGAAGATAAACGCCATTGCCGCCGCGAAAACTCCGAATTTAGATAAGCTCATGGCCGCCAGCCCCATGTGCAAGCTCCAGGCCAGCGGCGAGGACGTGGGCCTGCCCGCGGGCCAGATGGGCAACAGCGAGGTGGGCCACACCAACATCGGCGCGGGCCGGGTGGTGTTCCAGGACCTGCCCCGCATAACCGTGGCCATCAGGGACGGCAGCTTCTTTGAAAACAAGGAGTACATCGCCGCCATGGACGCCGCGAAGGAAAACGGCGGGGCCCTCCACCTCATCGGCCTCATGTCCCCCGGCGGAGTCCACAGCCACAACACCCACACCTGGGCTTTTTTGGAGATGGCCAAGCGCCGCGGCCTTTCGAAGGTCTATATCCACTGCTTCATGGACGGCCGTGACGTGCCCCCCTCCTCCGGCAAGGAGTACATCGAGGAGTGCGTCAATAAGTGTGCGGAGATCGGCGTTGGCAAGATAGCCACTATCGCCGGGCGCTTTTACGCCATGGACCGGGACAACCGCTGGGAGCGGGTGGAGAAGGCCTATAACGCCATGGTCTGCGGCGAGGGCAACATCGACCCAGACCCCGTCCACGTGATGCAGGCAAGCTATGACGCCGGCGTCACCGACGAGTTCGTGGTCCCCTCCGTCTGCGCCCCCGAGGGCACCGTCAAGCCCGGGGACTCCATCATCTTTACAAACTTCCGCCCCGACAGGGCCCGGGAGATCACCCGGACCTTTGTGGACCCGGATTTCACCGGCTTTGAGCGCAAAAAGGGTTTCTTCCCCGTAAAATACGTCTGCACCACCCAGTACGACGCCACCATGCCCAATGTGACGGTGGCTTTCCCGCCCGAGGAGCTCACCAACACCTTCGGCGAGATATTGGCAAAGCGCGGCATGAAGCAACTCAGAATAGCCGAGACCGAGAAGTACGCCCATGTGACCTTCTTCTTCAACGGCGGCACGGAGCAGGTCTACGACGGCGAGGACCGGGCCCTCATCCCGTCCCCCAAGGAGTTCCCCACCTACGACCTAATCCCCGAGATGAGCGCCCGTAAGGTGGCCGGCGAGTGCGTCAAGCGCATCGAGACCGGCAAGTACGACGCCATAGTCCTCAACTTCGCAAACTGCGACATGGTTGGCCACACCGGCGTATTTGAGGCCGCCGTCAAGGCCGTGGAGACGGTGGACGAGTGCGTGGGCAAGGTGGTCGACGCGGTCATGCGCGCCGGCGGCGTGTGCCTCATCACCGCCGACCACGGTAACGCGGACAAGATGATCGCCCGCGACGACATC